>JBJSWM010001083.1:0-1317 GCA_046085865.1 Pirellulaceae bacterium | reverse complement strand
ACGGGGCTCGTGTTCGTAATCGGAACCAGCCCTGATGTTGGCGCACTCCGTCCACCCTAAACGGCCAGATGTCTGACGACAAAAAGCGTCAACGATCAGGATGATGCTGCGATCGAATACGGTATCGAGAACGAGCACGGGGCGCAGGAGGGAAGTGACGCCAGAACCATGAAATGCAACGTAGCGGCGGTGGTTAGGTTTTTGGTGCGATTCCATGTCAACTCCCGCCGCTCCCAACCGTTACGGCTGCCAGCCGGGCAATTCCGAAGCCTGCCGGATCCAGTCCGCTAGGAGAGCTTCATCAAGCGTCATCGACTCGTAGATATCGAGGTACCGCACCTCTTTCTGCTTGGAGACTCCCGGGGGCATCGGCTTCAACTCCGCACCCCGAAAAAAAGCAACCTTGACATACTTCGTGAAGCAGTGATAGCTGAGGAAATAACCCTGTCCTTCCACACCATAGAAGGGCGAGTTCCATTTCACTGCTTTGCAGACATCGGGGACGGTTTCGCAGATGAGTCGGTCGAGCTGGAGGCCGACATCGCGTTTCCAGCCTGGCATTGCATCGATATACGCGCTGACCGGTGCGGGACCGTCCCCTTTGGCGATCTGTGGATTTCCACCTGACAAAAGAACCACCTTCTTGGACTTCTTCGCCACGCTGAGCCCTCCGACCACCACTCATTACTCTTCCCTTCGGTCACGCCCCGGTGCAGATGACCTGTTCTTGGAGAATACCCTGATCTCGCCGAGTTGTCGCTCACGGAGACACAGAGCCACGGAGAGTGGAATAGACCGATGGGCTTCTATTGCATCTCCGAGCCTTTGCGCCTCCGTGAGATCCATACCGGTTGGGATTTCGACGAAGTCTCCTAGGGTCAAGCAGATCGCCTGTGGCCATTTCTTTGCTTTTTTTGCTTTCGGTGATTCGGCAACTATACTCGCCAGAACCTCGCCGGTTCGTTTCCAGTGAGGCATTTCGTTTTGAGAAAGTTGAGCGATGGAATAGGAGACTAGGTATGAATTGTTTTAGACGTGTCTATCTTTCACTTTTTGCGTTTGGGGCGATGTTTATCGCGATTCAGGAAATCGATGCTGCCCCCATACTCCTATCGCAGAATCTGGGTGCAAGCGCTTACTCGGCCAACGGTGGCAATGCAGCATTGGCTTTTGACGGAAACTTTAGCAATCTCTGGAACAGCAACGGATTCGCACCTGCCTGGATTGAGGTCGATCTGGGGAGTGTTTACTCGCTCGAAGAGTTTCGACTGCGCGTCGATCAAACCCCAAGCGGCAATACGACTCATCAGATCTGGG
>JBJSWM010001082.1:0-3396 GCA_046085865.1 Pirellulaceae bacterium | reverse complement strand
CCGGCCCCCAGGCCCACCAGCAACGCCGCTAGGATCGCCAGCGATCCCATCAGAATCGCCAGACGGAAATGCCGCATATCGAATGACTTGCTGGATCCGATGGCCCTGTCGCTCATGGCATGTATCTCTGAAAGATCGAATGGACGACGGCTCCCGATCCATGAATCCAGGCGGCTGGCCGCTGGCCACCTGGGGTTCCTTGGGAAGCCACCAGCGGTCCACTACCGGAAACCTGCGGCTGGGGAAGGCCCTGCGCCAGAGAACGTGGACTGATCACCCAAATTCTCGATGCGGGTATCCCCCGACCGATCAACTCCTTAAACCCCAATCGCCATGCCTCGGGATCCGCCCCCTCCACCTCGGCCAGATACGCCCAGAATCGGTCAAACCCTCTCCCTGTGCCGACCACAAAATGATGGACTTGCCCTCGGTCGACCAGGACCACCTGCAGCCCCGAAGACCCGACATCCACCAGGTGCTTGACCAGCGTCACAGCAAACTCCAGGGTTTCATCCAGTACCGCCGTCGGGCTGCCACCGTCGCATAGATCGATCAGAATACCGGCTGGGAAGGAATCCTCGCGCTGGAACTGCCTGACCTGCAGGGCACCCCGCTTGGCTGAACTCCGCCAATGAATCCACTTTCTCGGATCCCCCGGCTGAAAATCTCGCAGGCCCGATGGATCCCCCTCCTGCACCGCAGTCGCTCGCCGCGTGCTCCATCCCGCCGATTGCTCGGCGGCAAGAACCCGCTGCCATCCGCTACGCACCGTCCCCATAGGAGGACGGACCGGAAGGGTATCGATGCCGCTCAGACGACTCTTGGCATAGAGCAATCCCAGCGGGAAACGCGAATGGATCTCCATCGGTCCCCATCGATACAGCCCCCGTTCCTCACAGACACACTGCGATGCCATCGGCTCGATCCCCCCACCAATCACCTTGGGAAGGAACAGTCGCATCGAGACTTCTCGCGGCTTCTCACCCCCTGGCTTTTTCGGCGGGATCAGCCGGTCGTGCAGCTCCAGCATCGATGCCGCGATCCAGCGGCGCGGGTTCTGGACCTCCCAACGCACTTCAAAGGGCTTGCGAGCGACCGGGCGAGGTTCCACCCGCCGTTCCATCACCAGCCAGGATAGGTTCTTCACACCAAGCCGCCACTGGAGAAGAAAAAAGGCGAAGAGAATCCCTGCCAACACCACCAGCAGATTGACGTCCCGGAGAATCGCTCCCACCAAAATGAAAATCACCAACGCAGAAAAGTTGAACCCTTCCCTGGTCCATCGGGTGCTGGGGACTCCCACCTCCAAGAGTGCATTGCGGCCCTCTTCATCGCGTCGGTCCCGGTCGCTTGCCATGGCACCACCCTGTACCTTCGATCCGCAGATCCGATCGATACCTAAGGCCAAAATCAGCTACTTCGCTGCAGCTCTTCACCGCTACCCCGTGGGACGACTCGACCGAAACCTCCATCGAGACATCCACCGGACCACTCCATCATACGGGAACTCGAATTCCAACCAGAATCTCTTCCACCATCGATTCGGTAGCGTCGCGTTCCGTCCCCGCGCTGAACCCCTCAGGTATCAGGCGGTGGGCGATCACTGGCACAGCGAGTCTCTTGATGTCATCCGGGATCATGTAGCTGCGTCGTTCCAGCAGCGCAAACGCCTGTCCAGCTCGGTACAGTCCTAGCGCCCCTCGCGTGCTCAAACCCACCGAGATACGCCGGTGATTGCGGGTTCCCTCGACAATATCTTGGAGGTAATCCAGGACGCTATCGTCCGCATGGATGGCCCTTACGGCTTCCTGAATTTTCAGCACATCGGCGACCGTCGCGACGCTGGCAAGCGCATCGACCGGCTCACCCGCCTGATGCGATCGGAAGACCTGCCGCTCCACCTCGCGCGGTGGATACCCGACCTTGATCCGAAGGAGGAATCGATCGAGTTGACTTTCGGGAAGCAGATAGGTCCCTTCGAACTCGTAGGGGTTCTGCGTTGCGATCACAAGGAAGGGATCGGGCAACTTGTGCGTCGTCCCATCCACGCTCACCTGCCGCTCACTCATCGCCTCCAACAGCGCGCTTTGCGTCTTCGGAGGAGCTCGGTTGATTTCATCCCCCAAGACCACGTGCGCAAAAATAGGTCCAGGATGAAATCGGAATTCCCCATCCGAAGCATGAAAGACGCTGCTTCCGACAATATCGCTAGGAAGCAGATCGGGGGTGAACTGAATGCGGTTGAACTTCCCCTCGATGCTGCGAGCCAATGCCTTTCCCAGTAGGGTCTTGCCAACGCCCGGCACATCCTCCAACAGCAAGTGATCCCCGGCTAGCAACGCCACCAGCGTCAGCTTGACCACATCCGGCTTACCAAGCACCACCGATTCCATGTTGCTTTGCAAACGCTGGATGGTTTCTTCAATCCCTGGGCTCATGGTCGCTCCGGGCCTGCTATCAGAAAAGAAAAAACGAACACCGGGGGCAATCAAGCCACTGGCCTTCGGCGACGCCTCGAACATCCCCACGCGACCCTGGGCCGTGGATGGATAAACTCCACTGCTTCCGTCTTGCCGCATCGATAAATTGTATCCCATCACCGAGCTTCGGATTTTGTCGGTTGAAGAAATCCCGTTAAAAATGCGAGGCGGTATCGAGCGACTTGGTGCGGCTTGTCGGCTAAACTCACGGTCTGCACGTGTTCCATTTCCCGATATCTCGCTTCGTAGGATCGCTTTGGCATGCCCGCTCTCCGAACGCTTATTGGCCCCAAGGTTGGCTTCCGCGCGCTCCCGATTTTGGTCATCTTCTTGCTTGTGGCAGCCAAACCACTTTGGGCCCAGAACTCCTCTCGGATCGATCGCCCTGCGAACCTGCCGGGCAGCACTTTGGAACCTGGAAACCAGGTGCTGAAGATCGAGAAGGCAATGGATGGCTATGACTTCTGGGACAATCGCGACTCCAACTGGTTTGCCTGGCAAATCCCTCTGTTTGAGTGCCCCGATCGCGATCTGACGGAAATTTACTACTATCGCTGGGAACTGGTGACCAAACACCTCGTGTATGGATCACCGCGCGACGGCTACGCATCGACCGAGTTCATCGACCGTCCCTTCTGGTCGGGCACCTATGGTGCGATCAGCTGCCCGGCTGGGCACCAGATCCAGGAACTTCGCTGGCTGAGATCGCCGGAAATCGCGCGCGATTATGGTCGCTACTGGTTTCGGACTGCGGGGGCCGAGCCACGAAATTACAGCTGCTGGCTAGCGGCCGCCATCTTAGATCTTCACCACGTTCATCCCGACCGCGAATTCTTGATCGATTTGCTGGATGACCTGCTGAAGAATCATCAGGGCTGGGTCGACCGACACTGGTCTGAAAGCGAAGGGATGTTCT
>JBJSWM010001081.1:0-704 GCA_046085865.1 Pirellulaceae bacterium | reverse complement strand
CGACCACGACCACGAGTACGAGCACGACCACGAGTACGAGCACGACCACGAGTACGAGCACGACCACGAGTACGAGCACGACCACGAGTACGAGTACGAGCACGAGCACGAGCACGAGCACGTAGGGAGCGTGACAAATAGGTCGGTACAAAAATCGCCGCGCGACTCAGCGCTGGTAGATCGGCAGGTAATGGTGATCAACACTGAGGCTTAGAATCGCCATGCTGGTTGCGTAGATGCGTGAGCCGCCAGCTTCTTCGCCTTCCGGGGTCCATCCCCCATCGGGATTCTGCTTGGGCAGCAACGCCTCCCGCACCAGTCGCCTAGCCGTCTGGGCCACCTCTCCCCCCTGCTGATGCATCCCTTGCGCGTAGTAGTAGGTGCCGTAGAGGAAATACCTGGTGCCCCAGGCGGGCGGATGATCCTGCAACCATTTGGTTGCCTGAGCGACCAGGGGGGAATCATATTGCCCGCATACCTGCATGGCGAGGATTCCGGCCGACGTCATCGAATACTGGATGTCTCCACTGCCAGGGGTGTACGCAAACCCGGTGATCTCCTTGGTCGGCGTGCCGGATGGATCGAGCGGTGCGGTGCAGGATCGCTTCAAATACTGAATCGCTAGTTCGATCGCCGAAGAAGGAACATCGATCCCATCGGTCTTGGCGGAGCGGAGAGCCATCAGTTGCCAGACGGAAACCGAG
>JBJSWM010001080.1:0-3581 GCA_046085865.1 Pirellulaceae bacterium | reverse complement strand
CAGCGAGTTTTTTGCGAAAAACAAACACCTTCTCGGGTTCGATAACCCACGCAAAGCTCTTCTGACGACCGTCAAAGAAGCGGTCGATAACTCGCTGGACGCCTGCGAGGAAGCGGGCATCATTCCGGAGGTCTGGGTGCGGATCGACCAACCGCAGCCAGGCCGTTTTCGCGTCGCAGTCCAAGACAATGGCCCTGGGATCGTCAAAAAGCAGATTCCTCTGATCTTTGGAAAGCTGCTCTATGGCAGCAAATTCCATCGGTTGCGGATGAGCCGTGGACAGCAGGGGATCGGCATCAGCGCCGCCGGCATGAACGGCATGCTCACCACCGGCAAACCCATGGCGATCCTTTCCAAAATCTCTCCTCGTTCCCCCCTCCATTATTTTCTGCTCCAGGTCGATACGCGGAAGAACGCTCCCGAAATCGTCAATGGAAAGGGGGAAGGGATCGATATCGCTGCCGGTGCTAAAGGACTTCAGTACATCAAGGACCATTCCATCGACTGGGTATCGCATTACCCGGCAGATGAAGGAGCCCCCGCTCGCGAACTCGAATCGGGAACCCGAGTGACGATCGAACTGACGGCAGTCTACAAGCGAGGCCGAGGCAGTGTCGACGAGTATCTGGAACAGACGGCGATCGCTAACCCTCACGTCACGATTCACTGGCAAGATCCCGAAGGCAACGTCCGCACAATCGCTCGCAGCACCACCGAACTGCCACGCGAGGCGAAAGAAATCAAGCCGCATCCTTACGGGATTGAGCTGGGAAGGCTGATCACGCTTTTAAGCGATGATCGCAAATCGACGCTCAGCAGTTTCTTGACCCAGTCATTCAGCTGCGTCACACCCGCCGTCGCGAGGAAAATCTGCGAAGCCGCCAAGCTGAGTCCACGTAACTCCTCGTGGAAAGTAGGGCAGGGGGAGGCAGAGCGACTGTATCAGGCGATGCAGGAAACAAGAATCCGCCCGCCGTCGACCGACTGCATCGTCCCCATCGGCCAGGAACTACTGCTCAAAGGACTCAAGGCAATCGTGCCGGGAGAGTTCCACGATTCCATCACGCGCCCCCCAACCGTCTACCGCGGCTCACCCTTCCAGATCGAAGTCGCTTTGGCCTACGGCGGCGTGCTTCAAGGGCAGAAGATTTCCAAAGACGAACTGCTGGAGCGGATCCAACAGTCCGATGCGCGAACGCTCAGAAAATTCCTCGTCGATTCCTTTGCAGGTATGAACGGGGATGCCGCAGACAAGATCCTCCAGGAAACCAAACTGCCGACTCGCGGCAGTCCACGCAATCTGGGCGACACTCAACTGACGGCTTTGCACCAAGCCCTTCACGCGGTCAACACCAGCGAAGGCCAATCGATGCAAGTCTACCGGTTCGCTAACCGCGTCCCATTGCAATTCCAACCCGGTGCCTGCGCCATCACCCAGGCTGTCCTCAACACCAACTGGCGCGCTTACGGGCTCAGCCAGTCTCGCGGTTCCCTCCCCTCCGGTCCGCTCACTCTGATCGTCCACATCGCCAGCGTCTGGGTTCCGTTTACTAGCGAGTCGAAGGAGGCGGTGGCCAGCTATCCGGAGATCGAGAAGGAACTCCGACTGGCGATCCAGTCCGTGGGACGAAATCTGGCTGGCTTCCTCCGCAAGCGACAGGCAATCCAGGCCGAAGGGAATCGGCGAACCATCTTTCTTCGCTATCTTCGGGAGGTCGCTGAGGCGGTCGCGACAATCAATAAGACCGACCCAGATCCCGTCTACCAACAACTCCTCCGCGTCGCCAAACGGAAAACCTCCGTCGCCGACCTGCGACTGGATGAATTTGGCCGAGCGATCGTGGCGGCGGAGCAGGTGGGAGAGGCAGATTCCGCTGATCCAGCCAAATCGGAAAGCCAAACTCCCGCCAAGCGAAAAACGAAGACGCGGCCTAGCCGCGCGTCGTGATCGACCCAACCGCTAACCCCCTTCCGTTCCTCTGCTCCCGTCCCCAAGCCAGAGACCCATCATCATGGCTCGCAAAAAAACCAGCCCTGCCACTGAAGCCTCCCCCGAAGTCCCGGTGCAGGGAAGGGATCGCGAGACGCTCGGGAAGCTGGCCAAGCTAGCTGATCGAGTCGTCGATGCTGCAGCCAAGGAGCGGGATCCGCATCTGGATGTCCCCTCACGTAGCCTCACCAACGCGCATTACAACCGCCGCAAACGCTTCATCGAGATGGGAGATCGCACCAATCGCCGAGAGCTTTTCAATCTCAATCAGGCGCGCATCTACATGCAGACTCTGCTGGCAGGCAGTGGATGCAGTCGATTGATACGCCAAGGGAAGTCGACCAGCATCCGAGGTCTCTACTACCTGCTCAAACACACCATCGAAGGGACCAAAGAAGAGACGTTCAATGACCAGATGGAATCGGATGCCGTCATCGAAGACCTGGAAGTGATTGTCGGCGCCATCCGCGAAGAACTGCATCTGGCGGCGGAAAACCGTGGCGCCATGGTGGGGCTGCTGCAATTCAACGATTCAGGAGATGATATCGACTGCAGTCGCTTGGGATCCGGCGGATACTCCATCCCCAGCATCGTGGAACCCAATCGCATCCAGTTCAAGAAATGCCAAGCCAAATTCATCCTGCATGTTGAAAAAGGAACCGTGTGGCAACGGTTCAACGAAGACAAGTTCTGGCGGAAACATCAGTGCATCCTGACGCACGGAGGGGGCCAGCCGCCTCGAGGCGTGCGACGACTTCTCTATCGCATGCACCATGAACTCAATCTCCCGGTCTACTGCCTCTTGGATAACGACCCCTGGGGATACTACATCTACAGCGTGCTCAAGCAGGGGTCGATCAACTTGGCCTTCGAAAGCCAACGCATGGCGATCCCCGAGGCAAAGTATGTCGGCCTGAGGAGCTTTGATTACGATCGCTGCGACCTTCAGTCCAATGTGACGATCAAACTCAATGACCAAGATCGCAAACGAGCCATTCAGATCGCGAAGTACCCATGGTTTGCCGACAAGAAACCGTGGCAGGCCGAAATCAAGAAAATGCTCGACAACGGCTTCAAACTGGAAGTCGAATCGCTGGTCAGTAAGGATATCTCCTACGTCAGCGAAACCTATGTCCCCGAACGACTAGCTGCCAAAGACTGGCTCGACTGACCCCAAGCCATCGATTCTCCCCAACCCTTCGCCAAATCAGAAAGACCCGCCACCCCCTTGATCGCGGGGAGGCTGCTTGGCAACACCAGTTCCTAGTTGCAAGTGCAGCCCCTTTTGACCTATCCTCAGTACCACCAGATTCTTCTGCTTCTCCCCAATTCGATTCGGCTCAACTGCCATGGCGATCCTCAGACCCCTTTGCCGATGCATCGCCCTGGTGCTCGCCACGCCCTGGATCTTGCTCTTTCTCATCGGTCGCCTGCTCGGCCGGCCCGATCGCGCTATCGAGAACCTCAGTCAATCGCTCGCGCTGCTTCCAGGCAACATCGGCTCCTTGGTCCGCTGCGCTTTCTATCGCTTCGCTCTGGCTCACTGCCATCCAACGGCTCAGATCTCCTTTGGAACGCTGGTCTCCAAAAC
>JBJSWM010001079.1:0-1585 GCA_046085865.1 Pirellulaceae bacterium | reverse complement strand
AAAAAAGGTCATTGGACAGCGCAAAGAAGCGGACCTGATCTCTTTCGATCCGACGCAGGTCGGACTCCAGGTACTCGGTGATCGCTTCGTTGACCTCACTTGCATCTCGGGGCCTCGAAGAAGGGTCAAACGCGAGGCATCGCCGTGTCAGATCGATCAGCGCCTTCTCGGCTCCACACTGCTTCAGACGTGTGTGAGTTTCCTGAAGCTCGCCACGTCTTGCCTGCCGGATGACGGTCTTTTGATCGTTTCCCAGGTAAGGCGGATGACCGGTTAGGATTTCACAAAGGATTCCACCAAGACAAAAAACGTCGGCTGCCTTTCCGACTCGAAGTGTGTCTCCTCTCGCCTGCTCGGGCGACAGATAAGCCACTGTTCCAATCACCGAACCGTTGAGCGTCAGTTGGTTGCTACTGGTCGATCCGACCATGGAAGAAGCCACCAGCCATTCGGAAGCGGCGTCGTCGCTGTCTGGGTCCAAATCATCCGTGGTAAGCGAAGTGTCAGGCGGTTCAGGCATTGGTGGCATGGAGCTTCTGACCGGGAAAGGATTGATCCTTTTGGCAAGACCCCAGTCGAGCACCTGGACGGTTCCCAGGTCACCAATCATCACATTTTGAGGCTTAAGATCGCGGTGCACGATCTGGCGATCATGTGCATAAGCGATGGCCTGGCAGATCTTGGCGAAGATCTGAATGAATCGGTTGAGATCTTTCTTTGGATCAGAACGGCCGCGAAGCTGTCGGGAGAGCGTCTGTCCCTCAACATAGCTCATGACAAAGTATGGCCTACCATCCGGTAGCTCGCCGCTTTCATGAACGGCGACAACCGAGGGATGTTGCAACTGCGCGTGCAGATGGGCTTCCTGCAGGAATCTCTGCTTGCGCCGCGAGGAGTTACCGAATTCTGGGCGTAGGGTTTTGATCGCTACGCGACGCCCCAGCATGGGATCGAATCCAAGCAGGACAATCCCCATCCCACCTTCAGCGATCTTGTTGAGAATCTGGTAGCGATCGACCATTGCCGGGATCGCTGGGGATGCGGAGTTGTGGTCGCTGGACACTGCCGTTCGATCGTCGATCGATTTCTCTATGGCATCGTCGTCCAATGACAGATTCGCGTCACCACCATCGATGGTGGAGGGCTCCTTATCGGCTTCCGACTTGGGGGCGGTTCCTTCGTTGGGGCCTGCGCGGAGCGCGGCAGAGAGGCTCTGGGCGGTCCATGTCGACCCGCCGTCGCCGGTTGGATCCTCTGGCGGAAAATGAGGCAGGATCGCCGCCGCATGTTGCCGAAGCGGCTCAGGAAGCCCAGACAGCAGAAACTCCCGCGCGGCCATCCAGGCGTGCAATCGACCAAGATCCCTCGACTCAGAGGACCCGGATGATGATGGTTCTTCTGGATGCTGGCCCATGAAAAAACGCTCGATCGACAAGTGAGTTTCTTACTCGTTCGATGCTAATAGTCCTAAGACGATCGAGTCTGCCAAGAACGTCATTTTTCCCACACCGCGGCCTTCGATGCGACCGCTTTGCTCCAGTTTTCCAACTTTTTTCTCAAAACCTGTGCGGCTTGAAACAAGCAT
>JBJSWM010001078.1:0-1191 GCA_046085865.1 Pirellulaceae bacterium | reverse complement strand
GAAGGCCAGCTAGCTCGAGCCACTCCCACCGCCGGGCTCCCTTCGCTGGCTTCTTCTTCCGACCCTCTGAGTCGGACTCGGCCAGCAGCTTCTTGAGCTGGCTGCAAGAACGATAACCGGTCCGTCGCTTACTGACCCGTGCTGAACGGCAAGGTGATGAGCGATTGAGGCGGGAAGACAGGCTTGCTGGGAGGCCCAGCGAGTTGTGTTTGTTGGTTTCGATGGCAGTCGATTGTTTTGGATTGTTGTGTTTTGTCGTCAAGGAGAAAGTGATCATGGAGTTTTCGATTCCGATTCCGGGTGATTTGATCTCTGTGGAGGTCAGTCGTTGGCCGCCGCTTCCCAGTGGTGGTCGGTTGCGTGTGTGCGAACCATCGCAGTGGTTTGAGGAGGGCAATCTGTTGACGGTTGCCCCTCGCGACCTCGTGTCGACCTTTTGGGGGCCCGAGTCGGGCGCACCCGAGGCGGGACAACCGGTGGAGGGAAAGCCAGCGGCAGGTAAGCCACTGGTGATGCACAGCGTCGGAGGTCCTTATCGGATTCTGCAGCTGGAGAGTCTTTCGGGCTTGGTGCGAGCGGGATCGGTGGTGGATAGCTTCTGGCACTGGCGCGACCGAGCCCAGACGGGTGAGGGCGTGCAGTACCAGCGCGAGGTGACGCTATGGAATCTTCCCGAGCTGTCGTCGGTGGAAGGGGTTTGCCAAGACGGCAAGGCTTGCGGCCAGTCAGAACGGGAGGATGCATTGCTGTCGGTGCATCCGATCATTCGTCAGATAATCGATCGTGATTGCCATGTCAGCCAGTCGCAGCCGGAGGTGATTCGGCATGTGATTTCCAGGCTGAGGAATGGCTATCAGACGTTTCGCATGTTGCCGCCCGAGCATCGGAGGCGGCTGATCAACGACTGCATCCTTCAGCATCGGGGGAATCAGGAGTTGTATCGGCGGGTGATGGGTGGTTACCTGGCCAAGATGGCCGAGTCGAATTTGACGACGAGGTATCCTTCCTCACTCTCGGGTCAGCAGGTGGTGTGGCTGATGCAGCGATACGGCGTGACGGTTGAGAAGCTGGCCTTTCGGATTGGCTGCACGATGGCACGCGTTCGAGAGGTGCGGGAGCGTGGTTTGGGGGATTTGTTGGTAGTTCGTGACTGGATCGAGGCAATTACAGGGGAGGATCCTGGCCCGTTGC
>JBJSWM010001077.1:0-1308 GCA_046085865.1 Pirellulaceae bacterium | reverse complement strand
CCCGTCTCCAATCGGTAATCCTCCGTGGGAGCGGCGATCAATTGGGCCTTCAGGATCAGCTGGATGATTGGCTCCAGGATCTACAAGAGGTCCAACGCAACGTACTCCGCGAGAAAATCCTGGGAGCATCCCAATGACCATGCATCGCATCCAGCCTACATCTCCCCTAGCGATCGCCTCCTCGTGGATTCTCTCGATCTGCCTAGCCGCAGTCTGGACAAACCTGCTTCCGCTCACCCTGCCACTGGCCGCTCAGGGTACCCTTGTGCGAGAGGGTGGTGAAGCCGTTGTGCGGTCCCTGGGCGGCTACTTCAGCCGCAACGGCGGACGGCAACTGGCCGAGGAGTTGGCGGAACTGGGTGGTGATGCGGCGGTCGGCAATCTGGCGCGCAAGGTCATGACAGAAAGTGGCGAGCAAGGGATCGAACAGCTGGCGACGCTGGCAGGAAAATTCGGACCCGACGCAGTCCGTGCCCTCCAGCAAGCCGATTCCGTCGCCCCCGTTCTCAAGGCGATCTCCGACTTGCCTGAAGCCATGGTGGGACCAGCCCTTCGCAGACTTTCTGGCGCGAGCGCCCAGAAGGAGCTAACCGAAGCGGTTTCCCGTTACGGTGCATCGGCTCTGCGAGCCGAGGTGGCGCATCCTGGTATGGGAGGAAAGCTGGTTGGGTCCCTGGGAAACGACGGCATCTTTCTGGCCGAAAAGCTCTCCACAGAGCAATTGCTTCAGGTGGCTCGACATGCCGATGATATCGCGAAACTTCCCACCGCGCAGCGCGAAAGTGTTCTGCAAATGATGCGGTCCGATACCAAAGCCATGGTTTCGTTTCTCGGTCGCTTCGTCGAAAAGAATCCTGGCACCACACTCTTCACCGCAGCTGGTACTGGGATCATCTTGGCGGAATCGGAGAGAATTTTGGGCGGTGACGAGATCGTCTTCGACAAGGATGGCAACCCGCATCTAGTCAGCAAGCCAGGGACGATCGGTCGCAGTTTGGATCAGGCCGCCGATCGCCTGCTGAACCCCATCCTCAACTGGATTCTACCGATCGTCGCCGTCGCTTTCTCCATCTTTCTTGCCATCCGGCTCTGGTTCATCTACCAGAGAAGCCTATTGCAGCATCGACGCCGCGATCGCAGCCGACCACCGGCCGTTCAAGCGAAGCATCTAGTACCGCCAGATAGGGCCGCTCCTGTCTCCAAAGCCCAGGCAAACCGCGATTAGATCACCAGGCACCACCGTTCGTGCCACTCGTTCGGTACCGCCCCTCCCCTACGACCGGCTCCCACACCCGACAGCCGCTCACT
>JBJSWM010001076.1:0-1215 GCA_046085865.1 Pirellulaceae bacterium | reverse complement strand
CGGTTTCCGAGGGGCTAAGCCTCCCCGAATCGCATTTGGAAGCGTCGCGTGAAATCCTTTCCCAATACGGAAACATGTCGTCGCCTACGTTGCTGTTCATCATGGAGCGATGGGTGCGTCGCGGGATGGTTGGACCGATGGTAGCGATCGGCTTTGGCCCAGGACTGGTTGCCGAAGCGACGTTGTTTGCGCCTTAGGTCTTGGCCCATCCGGCGTGGTTGATTGCGATGGACTTCCCGCACCGGTCCGGAATGCTCCAGAGGTAGCAGCGAACGTCAGAAATCAACAGGAGTTCTAAGCAACGGAATCCGGCCAAGATTCGGGCTAACTCCAACCGGCGTAGGTGCTAGGTCACTAGCATTCCGCAAGAGATCGTCTGGATACCCCACGCTAGCTGCCGCCGAGCCAGCGATTTTTCTGGGCGAACTGGACTGCCATCCGATCGACCTCTCCTGGCCACCTCCGGCCATGCACCGCTCCCAACCCGCATCGGTCGCCGGGTTCCTTGCGTGGTAGCTCAGTTTTTCAAGGAAATCAGCGGGGTTGGGCCGACCCGTGGTAGGCGCAAAGGTCGAACCTATGGGAAGATTTTGGGGTCCCTGCGGACGATTTGCTTTGGGATTCCAGTTTTCTCTGGGACCAAGCTTGGAGGAAAAATCGAAAGTACGACAGATTTTCGAAACTTCGCAGGCGAAATCGGGTTCATCGATGACAGGTGGTAGCTTTGGTGATACGGGTAGGAATCCTGCCCATCGTTGCCCGATTGCGGTCAACCCCTTGTCGTATATCCAAACACGTTCAGGTTCGGGAATCGGAGTGAGGAGCCTTTAGCATGAAACTCGTCTTTGGTTGGCGTCGGTTTGCAGTCGCAGCCCTCCTGGCTGCCTTGATGTCGGTTCCCGTAATGGCTCAGGGCCCCGGTGGCTTTGGCCGTGGCGGCGGTGGCATGATGATGGGCCGCGGCATGATGGGGGGAGGTGGACTCCTGGGATTGCTGCGAATGGATGAAGTCCAGAAGGAATTGAAGCTGGATGAAGAGCAGACCAAGCAGATTCAGTCGCAGATGGAGAAACTGCAGGAAAAGATGCAGGGCATGCGACCCGACTTCGGCAACTTCCGCGAGATGACCGAAGAGCAGCGGGCCGAAATGCAGAAAAAGATGGAAGAGATGGGCAAGCAGATGGCCGAGGCGGCCAAGGCGGCTGAAGCGGAAGT
>JBJSWM010001075.1:0-9090 GCA_046085865.1 Pirellulaceae bacterium | reverse complement strand
CCCAATCGGTGCCAGGCACTTTTTGCCATCGGTGCCAGGCACTTTTTGCCTTTTTGGCTAGCAAATAGGTGGGGAGCCTAGGTAGCTTTCCAGGTAGCTTGATGGCCTCACCCCATAGGACCATAGGCCGTCGCCAAAAAGCACAGCCCATCTCTTGTCCACCGGCAGCATGATCGCAAGGGCCCACTTGCGATGACTCAAGGTGGGAGGAAGTCTCGTTGGGCTACCTTGAAATCAACCTAGTCCCCAACTCACCAGCGAGATGTGGGGGGAGGTAGAGAGCCGGTGTTGGGATAACCGGGAAGATAGGGCACCTGGCCCTGAACAGGAGGAACATAGGCCGGTGGCTGAGCTTGCCCCCAGGGCCCTGCCGGAGGAGTCTGCCGGCCATTCTGGAAACCTGGATAGGCGGCAGCAGGTGGCATGGAGGTAGCAGGATCGTAGTATCCGGCAGGTGTCGAATAGCCCTGGCCCACACCATAAGTTTCGCGGTAGTCCTGCTGGAATCGGTCCCTGGGGACAGGCTGGGAATCACTCCAACGATCCCCGCTGCCATCGGTTCGGAAACCATCCTGGATCACCTGTCCCGCTTGCCCAGCGAACTGGCCCCACTGGCTGGTTTGGTCTCGAAACTCGTCCACCCACTCCTGCTTTGCTTCCTTGGCGGCCTGATGGTTAACGCGCAGCCGTGGAACGCCGTCCTTCCACTCGATCGAGAAAACGCCCTTGGCTAACAACCCAGCCAAAGCCGCAAGAATCAGCCGAGTCCCTAAGCGGCTGGAGGCAATGCGTCTGACGGGCCGAGGCGCGCCGCTGAGAGTCAGATCGATCAGCCTTTGAGTATGAGTCTTGCGCCTCGAACGGGCCATGTGGGATATCCTCCTGCATTCGGCAGCTTGAACCCAAGCAATGCTTCTAGTGGCTTGTACAAAAAGCAACGCGAGAATTGCAAGATCAATCTGCAGCGGCATCCCATAGAAAGTGCGGCCGCCTCGTATCGAGCGACCGCAGTTTTTTAGCCACACGAAGATGGGTGAATCGGGGAGGGAAACCAAACAGCATCGGCTGCATCCCACCCCATCTTTGGACCAAAAGAATCAATTCGACTCCATCGCCTGCCCCTCTCCATCGGCCTTCCAGATTCGATAGCGAACCTGCGCATCGACAGGGACATAGACCACCACAGGCAAGCGGCTGTTGTAACGAATCAAATAGGGATCCCCACCCTGACGAACGAAGGTCGGCTTCTTTGGTGCACTGGGGTCGACAGCAACTCGCGTCCCCGCCATTGGCCCCAATTGCTCCACCACATACTTTGGAAAGCCCCAACCTTCAATCGAGACCTCTTCGATCCCTGACGCGAAAAAGTAACGATTCGCACTGTCCACTTCGACCACTCTTCCAACCTGCAATTCCACCTTCATCTCCTCCTCGTCCTGGGAAGGAGGAAGATGGAGCACGAATCGGCGCACCCCTTCGCCTGCAGGAGGATAGGCCTTCATGTTCTCCTTGGATTCGTCCGAGTGCCCTGAGACGGCCATCGCAATCACCCCTATCAACAAGAGAACGAATTTCATCACTCCACTCCTTAAGCTTCGGCGTTGATCCGGTGTTGCTGGACGTCCGCCAAGAGGCTACTCCAGCGAGAAACTAAGAGCCTTTGGTTATGCCGGGAATCGGGCGAGCGATCAAGAGCGATTCGGGCCAAGATGATGCCCAAGAAGGATCGGCGAGAGGTCGAAAGACGGAAAGCCCAACCGCAGATACTAGCTTCCAGAGTCACTGAAAAAGTCGAATGCAGAGCATACTGCATCGAGGAGAAGTGCGGCTGAGAGGACTCGAACCTCCAAGGAGTTGCCTCCACTAGGCCCTCAACCTAGCGCGTCTGCCAGTTTCGCCACAGCCGCGGCGAGGTGGCCGTCAAAGACCACTGGACTCATGAGTTTAATGGATCGGCTAGCGTCGTCAAGGTGCGTCCTGCTCTGCTTGCGATGCCTCCAGGCAGTAAAGATGGTCCAAAGTGCGAACGATCAACTGATTGGCGACCGCAACCGGGGAGGCGCGGCAACCTGTCGCAAGCTGGTTTTTGGAAACCCGATGGAGCTCGCCCGTCGCCTCATACACGTAGCCAGCTCCCTCATGGTCAAACAAATACAAATGCCCTCCGGCGAGAATCGGTGAGGCGCTGAAATCCCCTCCAATCCGGTCCTGCCATACCATCTGGCCATCCGCTTTGGAAAAGCATGCCAACACTCCTCGATCTTCGATGCTGAAGATATACTCCCCCGACAGGACGTGAGATGGCTTGTTGCTGATCGCTCGGTTGGCTCTCCAGATTACGTGGCTATCGGTCACATCACCTGCCCCTCCGGGACGGACTGCAAGCAACTGGGCTTTGCTGAATCCCGTGTTCAGAAAAAGCAACTTGCCATCGTGCACCGGTCTTGCGGTCGTCGAGAATTCGTCGTACCGCACCCACCACAGCTTCTCACCCGTCCTGGGATCGTAGGCGATCGTCGCTTTCGAAGTCGGGCTGATCAGCTCCAAGCGACCTTCCGAAGAAAAAATCGTTGGCGTCGAATAGGCTTTGTGCACATCGCCATCGTCAGTCCCGTAGTCGACTTGGCGATCAACTTTCCAAACCGTTTTTCCAGTCGCCTTATCGAGAGCGACGACATACTTGAAGTCGAATCCATCCATATGAAAGATCAGCAGATCTTCAAAGAGGATGGGTGAGCTGCCTGGCCCTCGAAAATGATTGCAAGGTAGGTCGCGCCGCTCCCAGATCGTCTCCCCTGTCAGTGCATTCAGCGCTGCCGTGCCGTAGGCGCCAAAATGGACATACACTCTCTTGGCGTCCATCACCGGAGTAGGGGATGCGTAACTGTTGGTGACATGGTGGTCCTTCTGGACTAGCGGGTTGTCCCAGAGCTTGCGGTGGACGAGGATCTCGCCGGAAGTCCGCGAGATGCAATAGACCGAATCGCTTGTCCCATCGGTGGCGGCCGTGGTCACCCAGATTCGATCACCCCAGACCACTGGGGAACCCCAACCCTTCCCATCGATCGGCACCTTCCAGCGCACGTTTCGCTCTTCCGACCAAGCCACCGGTGGTTTCGATTCAGCCGCGGCGTGTCCCTGCCCTTCGGGACCTCGAAACTGCGGCCAAAAACCATCCCCCGCTTCCCGGACATCCGACTCTGGCCAAGCCCATTGCACCAGTCCTGCCGGCTCTTGAGCCCAAATGGGCATGCAGCGAATCGCCCAGCCGTAAAAACAAACCAACAGCAAGATGCAATTCCAAAGGCAACGTCTTAAACGGTGTCTTTGCAACTCTGCGGACTGAAACATCACCATTCTCCACTGCATTTTTGTCGCCCGGTCGGCATCCAAACCATTCGCCTCCTACAGGCTCGAGCACCCCCAGTCAGTGTACTCCTCCCAACGCCTTGCCGCACCCTCCCACTGGGCACCCAAGGGAACGAGAGCGGTGAGCCGACAAACTGTCGGGAATTCTATCCGCCTTCTGCCGCAGATACGTCGACCTTGGCTACCATGTTGCATAGCTTCAGCCGGTCACTAGACCTGCATCGGCATTCAATGGCCTGACCTGAACCTGCCACCGGAATCTGCCTCCGAGCGGCTGCTCCTAACTGCGAGTGGATCGATGGAAAACAAGCGGGACGAACGAAGATGCATCGGTGTACTAACCGGTGGCGGGGACTGCCCGGGGTTGAACGCAGTCATCCGCGGTGTCGTCAAGAGCGCAAGCTACCTGGGCTATCAGGTGCTAGGATTTCACAATGGCTTTGAGGGGCTAGCAGCCCCCCTCTCCTACAAAGAACTCACCTACGAAAACACCTCGGGGATCCTCACGCTAGGTGGCACGATTCTTGGGACCACCAACAAAGGACGCTTCAGCGCCAAGCAAGGGATAGGACAACGTGTACGGCTGGATCCTCAACTGATCCAGGAGGTCAAGCAGAACCTGGACCAACTTTCCGTCGATGGACTGATCTGTATCGGCGGCGATGGATCGCTGACCATCGCCCAGCAACTCTTCGAACATGGCGTCCCCGTGGTGGGAGTCCCCAAGACGATTGACAACGACTTGCGATGCACCGCATTCACCTTCGGATTCGATAGCGCAGTGGCATGCACCGCCGATGCACTCGACCGATTGCACACGACTGCTGCCAGCCATGGTCGAGTCATGGTGCTGGAGGTGATGGGCCGACATGCGGGCTGGATCGCACTTCATGGAGGCATCGCGGGCGGTGGTGACGTCATCCTGATCCCAGAGATTCCTTGGACGTTCGAAAACGTCTGCGCCAAGGTTGGCCAGCGGCGTGAGATGGGGAAAAACTTCACCCTCGTGGTGGTCGCCGAAGGAGCCAAGCTCCCGGAAGGTGGACTGGTAACACAGCAGAAAGATGACACCAACCGAGAGATTCGCTTGGGAGGACTCGGCGAACGCGTCGTCGCTGAAATCGAGGCACGTCTCCATGTGGAATCCCGCTGCGTCGTCCTCGGGCATCTTCAGCGCGGTGGCGGCCCCACGGCATTCGATCGGGTACTCGCTACCCAGTACGGTGCGCATGCGGTGCGATTGGTCGAGGAGTCCAAGTTCGGGCATATGGTCTGCTACGACCCACCCAACATTGGGGAGATTCCGATCTCGCAGGCAATCGATCGTATCAGTGTGGTGGACCCCAAAGGATCGGCGGTGATGGCCGCTCGCGCTCTGGGCATCTCCTTCGGTGATACCGCCGGCTATTCCAATCCCTTCCCCAAATCGCAGGTGACTGCGGAGACAGCTGCCGAGCGATACAACATTTACGACGGTTCGTATCCCTGGCCGTTTTCCTGAGCCTGGCAGCGCAACTCGCCCCCCGGCTTTTGGTAGCCGAGTTCGATGAGAACTTGGAGGACTTCGCTGCACGTGGGGAAGGGACGACCGTGCGATCTCTTGTAACGGTCCAAAGCCTGCATGAACTCAATCTCTGCCTCGGAGTAGTCCCTTTCACAGGTGGTGGGGTCAATCCTTCGCCGCAGCCCTTCGGACGATCCCATCGATCCCGATTGCATCCCCTCCAATGCCCCTCCAACCTGCCGTTGTTTCCGAACCCCGCGGCACCGCTTTTCGACTGGTACGATCATCCCAAACACTCCCTACCCGAAATTCAACCGCATCCTGCCTCTTCATCCAGGAAAAGGCATAGATTCACTCAACACCGCAGAAAATGTAGCAGTTGCCCAAAGCTTGAGGATGAGCGAATCGGTGACGAATCGGTGATTTCGCCAGTCGATGTCGACGCATGTAGCGATCGCAACGAATTTAAGGCGGCAAGAACGGCTCATCCCGAGTTTCAACAGGGATTCCAAGCCAGCTTCCAACCCCCATTACTGCAAGAAACTTGAGTAAACTTAGTTGACGGGGTCGGGGTTCTCGGGCTTTTTTCGGCTCCGCCTACCCCCGGGAGAAGGAATACACGATGGAACGCTGGGTAGAAATCTCATTCGACTGTCTGCCGCTCCGAAGCGTCTCACGACTGGATGCTCCCTTGGATGCATCTCCAGCCGTTGCCGAGAAAGTCCTACGGATCAAGAAGGCGATCGAACGGCATGGAGTCCTCAACACCTATTACCTTCATCATGCGAAGTGCATCTACCACCTCACCAACGACCCAGCTTTGGGGTTGCTGGAGTTCCATTTCGAAGGCACTCTGATCACCGATGCCACAGACACCCACGCGATCCGCTCAGACCTCCTAATTCAATTGAATCGAGAGCACTGCGAGTGGCTGAATGCCTCCATGCTCTCCTGGTGGTTCGAGACGGTTCATAAGGCGGTCGAGCAGGAGTTCAATCGCTTCATCGCGGCTGGCGATTTGACGAAGACCCGGCAACGGCTGGAACAACTGGAAAACACCCTGAATGAGGGTGAAGGCTATCTTGGAATGTACCTTTAGTGACCCCGAATCCCTGCCTCACAAAGCTGGGCTAACACAGTCCATCGGTGCCGAAACTTTTTTTATTGCCCCCTTGAGTTACCCTGCTTCGTTGAACTCGAAGCTTTGTGGGTGATACATCGCATGCAAGGCGAGCATCATGAAGGTTGGCTCCTCAGGAATGATTGCGGATTAGGAGCATCGGCTACGGGCTTTGATCGCACTCGTTCTGGTGCGCAATGAAATGGTAGTCGTACTCGAAAAAAAGCGTTGGGGACACTGGGGCATCGAGTCCGACAACGAGTACCGTCCGCTGCGGCGGAATGAGTACGAGAAATCCAAGCAACAACCCACGAAATTACCCGAAGACCCAGTAGATTCGACAAGCTCAGGATATGCAAAAATCCTAGATGGCTGAATAAGATCGTCTTGCCATTCCAATCTCCTGGTTACCCACCAAATCCGTCAGGACCCCGTGCAATGGATCATTTCCATCGACCAATGCTCGCCATCTGCCTTACTCTGCTTGGTTGGCAGCATAGCGCGACGTCATCTCTTGCAACCGAGCCACCCTCCCACTCCAAGCTACCTCTTCCAATCTCCGACCTGAAACCGGCACCGGGACTCCGGTTGGAACTGGTCGCTGGGAACGACCTGACACGTTGGCCCATCGCGGCAGACTGGGATTCCCAAGGCAGGCTGGTGGTGATTGAGTCAGCAGGAGTCGCTGGGAATGTGCAGGAGCAAACGGTGACACGACCACACCGAATGGTCCGACTTGTCGATGACGACGGCGACGGGCGAATGGATCGCAGAATCGTAGCAGCAGAACAACTCGGATTCCCGGAAGGAGTGCTTTGCCTTGGTGACAGCATCCTGGTAGCGATGCCGCCAGAGATATGGCGCTTCGACGATCTCGATGGGGATGGACTGTGCGAAAGCCGTTCGATCTGGTTTGACGGAAAGACGCTCACCCACTGCGCCAACGACCTCCATGGTCCTTACCTGGGCGTCGACGGATGGATCTACTGGTGCAAGGGGGCGTTTGCTGAGCAGCAGCATGAGACGCGGGATGGAGACGTACTGAAGACCAAGGCTTCGCACATTTTCCGAAGACCATGGGCAGGCGGCCCCATCGAAGCAGTCATGACCGGAGGCATGGACAACCCGGTCGAAGTTGCGTTTTCCAGTCAAGGCGACCGGTTCTTCACGAGCACCTTTCTTCAGCACCCAGGCAATGGCCGACGCGATGGCATCGCTCATGCGGTCTATGGTGGCGTCTACGGAAAGGACCATGGCGTCCTTCAAGGGCACCCTCGGACTGGCCCCCTACTTCCGATCATGACCCATCTTGGCCCCGCAGCACCCAGTGGGCTGTTGCGATTGGAAGACCATCGACTCGTCGACTCCCTGGGCGAATCGACTCCACATGGCTGGCTGGTTTCCTCGTCGTTCAATCTGCACCAAGTCACCGCACATCGCCTGATCGCGCAAGGAGCCAGTTACCACACCAAGGAAATCCCGCTTCTGCAATCGGACCGGATCGACTTCCACCCCACCGATCTCCTAGAAGATGCCGACGGTAGTTTATTGGTGATCGATACGGGGGGCTGGTATGATCTTTGTTGCCCCAGTTCAGGCGTCGACCAGGAAATCGCTCAAGGGGCCATCTATCGGCTGACTGCCGCCGAAACCGAAAGCCGACGCCATAGTCTGCCTCCACCAACCAATCCGCAGTCGGTCGAGGCGATCGAGGACTGCCGGCCATGGATCCGCCGACTGGCTCTCCTTCAGTCGAACGAAACGCGCCGCGCAACTTGGCGACTTCGCGCCATGGACCCGCAAACCCCAGTCCCCCTGCGGCTCATGGCCTTTTGGGCATCCGCAGACGATTCCCCAGAGGCGATCGAATCGATCCTGCACTTCCTGTCGCAGGAGGCCCCATCACTTCGCCATGCGGCGGCATTGGTCGTCGGCCAACGCCGATCGACGCAGGCGATCCCAGCATTGGAAAAACAGCTGAGGCAAGAGACCGACCTTCTGGCTCTGCGAGCCATGCTGGAGGCAGCGGCCCTGCTGCGCTGTGGCACTCCAGAGACGCTGATGGATCTGGCGATGGAACATCAGGAAGACCCGATGCTATCCCACGCCGCGCGATTCGCACTGATTCGCCATCCCCAGGCAGCCCGGTGGCTACAACCCTGGTCCTCCGGTTCCCCACGCCAGCAACAGTTGGCTCTCCAATTGCTTCGTTTCCAAAGCGACGCACCTCCCCCTGGAAAGGCTCTTGATTCCCTCTGGAAGCAAGCAGCTCCCGAGGTGCGAAACGCCATCATCCAGGCGCTGATCGAACACCCGCAATGGTCCGAAGGAACCGGCTCCTTCCAAGCTGAACTTCTCGCCGAAGCTCGCCATGAACCGTCGTCGCGCCAGCTGGCTGGAGAACTGGCAAAAGCCTGGGTCAACCAAGCTGAATGGCAAAAGAGCGTCGGCGTCGAATTGAACCGTCAGAAAGAAAGCCCCGCAACACTGGAGGACTGGCTCTTTGAGATCGTGTTGGCAGAGCCCCCATTGTCCCTTCCCGATGATTGGGTCCTACCAATCGCACAGAACTTCTCAAAACTCTCCATGGATCAGCAGGATCGCATGGTGCAGTGGTACCAGGCTATCGGCACACGCAGCAACCAAGCCACCCAGTTGGATCAATCGATTGCGGAATTGCATGCTTCGACCATCGATCCAATCCGCCGTCTCCAACAGATTGCTGCCACCTCCATGGGTGCCATCGCATGGAGTGCTTCAGTGGGGCAAGAAGTCCAGCAGGCCGTATTAGCGGGACCGCCCCCCCTGCAAGCCGCAGCCTTACAGGCGATGCCGAAGATTCCTTGGACGCAGGCCCAGGTCGACTCCTGGATCGAGCAATGGAGTCATATCCCGCAGCTCTCCTGGAGTCGATGCTTCCCAGTTCTCTGGGCACGCGCTGACCAGCAACAGCGACTCGCACTGCTGAACCGTATCGAATCGACCCCCTTGGAACTGATCGGCTTGTCGCCAGCCGATCTCCTTTCCCAGGCATCCACCAATCAGACTTCCGTCCGCCAAAGGATCGAACGGCTCATCGAGGCTCAGCGACAAGGAA
>JBJSWM010001074.1:0-6735 GCA_046085865.1 Pirellulaceae bacterium | reverse complement strand
GACAGCCTTCTTTTTTAGCTCCATCCATCGCGGACCATTCTGCGACAACGTGCGCTACTTGTCGCCCTCCCCGCTTCGTCGTTCCTCCTCAGCGACCCTCCCTGAGGGAGGGTGAAGAAAACCGGTCTCAGTCTCGCATTGGCGATTGGCAATGAGTCGAACTGGACGCTAAGTCGCTGCTCGGGAAGAAGAGAGTAGAGCAGTAGAGAGTAGACCGAGCAGAAAAGAAAGGGTGATTTGGCATGCCATCTCAAACGCCCTAGGAAAAATCTCGGGCGTGAAAGCTCTACTACTCTACTTTCTCTTTTCTACTCTCTATTTTCGGCGAAGCCGAAAATCGGGGCGGCGGGATTCGAACCCACGACCTCCACCACCCCAAGGTGGCGCGCTAATCCAGGCTGCGCTACGCCCCGTGCACCAAACAAGTGAGTCACGCCAGACTCCCACATACCGAACACTTGATCCCCGTTGGGGTCGAACCAAAGAAGGACGAAAATACGCCAAAATTGGTTGGGATCATTCGGATAAGTAGACGACCAACATGAACTCTCATTGTATCGAATACCGTTTTGCCTGCAACATCGACAATCGCTCAGGAACCGAAACCAAATAAAATATCTAGCTCCCGAAGCAACCGTTCGTCCCTGACAATTTTCAAGACGCAGGCACAACCCAGGCGGGTTCGATTCGGCAGCGGCCGTCGATCTTCGAAAATGCCGAAGGTGAGCTTGCAAGCGTCCAGTCGGTCCCTGCAAAAGGTGCCTAGCTCAAAATTGGTTCCAATCAAACGGGCTGGTGCTGATTCCCGGGAGCGGACCGTTTCGGGTAGTTGGGTGATGATTCTTCCGGCCGATTTGGATCGAACTCGCCAAGCCGGCCTGCGCGGCCCTTCCCCATCGGCTGTCAGCAGATTTCAATCAGTAGAAAGGTCGTAGCGACCCGCCCCCATTCCATCGCCCCTCAAGGTTCCCAACCTCCTATGGACTCTGAAAGACTCGGCTTCCTCGGCGGTGGCCAGATGGCCACCGCACTGGCTCAAGGTGCCCTCGCCAATCATCTGCTAACGGCGGACCGGCTGCATTTTTGTGAGCCCTCCAAAACGCAGGCCGATAAACTGCGCAGTCGCTTTGAAGGCTGTACGGTTCATTCCACTCCCGAACCGATCTTTGCCAACTGTTCGACGATCCTCCTCGCCATCAAGCCTCAGGTGCTTGTGGCCGTCCATCCTCAGTACCGACCTCTGGTCCGCAGCCACCATCGTATCCTATCCATCGTCGCTGGCATCTCCATCGATTCGCTCTCCGAATGGTTTGGTACCGATCGCATCATTCGCGTCATGCCGAATACTCCTGTCCAGGTGCTAGCCGGTGCGTCCGGGATCGCCTACGGAAATGGAACCACCGACGAAGATCGCGCGTGGGCAAAGAACCTAATGCAAAGCGTCGGGCTGGCTGTCGAGGTGGCCGATTCGCAGCTTCATGCCGTCACCGGCGTCTCTGGCTCTGGCCCTGCCTATGTTCTGACGGTGATCGAAGCTATGGCCGATGGCGGGGTGGCCGCGGGGTTGTCGCGACCAGTCGCCTTGCAGCTGGCCGCTCAAACGGTTCTCGGAGCCGCTCGCATGGTTCTGGAAACCGGGGAGCACCCAGCTACGCTGCGCGACCAGGTTGCAAGTCCGGGAGGAACGACGATCGAAGCGATTCGGACCCTGGAACGCCAAGGTATGCGCAGCGCGTTGATTGAAGCCGTTCTGGCTGCGACGAAGCGATCGAAAGAGCTTGCGGGATGATTTGGTGTGGCTGGCTGAGTTGGTGGCGACCTGTAGCCAACGCCGCCACGGGGTGGATGGTTACGCAAATCGTCCAAGCAGCACGTCCACCATCTGGCGATGGTGGCTACCGCAAGCGATAAATGGCGATGGCAGGCGTTGGTGGCGCGAAGAAGCAAATATCGCCACTCGCTTTTTCAAAATCCGATCACTTGATGGGAAGGGAGATCGACTCCAGAGGCAACGAGTGTACCGTCTCCTGCGTTTGGATGCCGCCAAAAAGTGTGTGGCAACTGGCGTCGTGGATGAGAACTTTTAGCAGCTGCCCGGCCTGCCGTTCATTTCCCTCCCAGACGACGATGCGATCGCACGGGGTTCTTCCTGTCATCTGCCGAATCGGCCCTGTTTCGCCGCGCTTGATTGAGACCTTGCTGGGGCCTTCGACCAAGACCTCCACCGTCCGTCCAAGAAAACGCTGATTGTCTTCTTCGCTGATCCGATTCTGCACCTCCAGCAGCTTCATATTCCGGGCCGTCTTCACCTCGGCAGGCACGTCGTCCGCATAAAGCTGGGCACCCCGGGTTCCAGGCCGCACCGAGTACTGGAAGATAAAGCTATTCTTGAATCGCCATCGCTTCACCAATTCCACCGTCTGCAAAAAGTCTTCGTCGGTTTCTCCACAAAAGCCAACGATGAAATCGCTGGACACCGCCGCCTCGGGAAGTATCGTTCGAATCCTTTCCATCATGTTGTCGTAGTCAGCCACCGTGTAGCCGCGTTTCATTCGCTTCAGCACAGCGTCTGAACCGCTCTGGGCAGGCACGTGCAAATAGGGGCAGCACTTCGGGAGGTCCCGGACCGTTTCCAACAGTTCGGTGGTCATATCCTTTGGGTAGTTGGTCACGAATTTGATTCGCTCGATTCCCTCGATCGCATGCAGGGAATGAAGCAGATCGGCCATGCGGACCATCTTTTCGCCGACTGCATAGCGGTAGCTGTTGACCGTCTGTCCCAACAGCGTGATCTCTTTACAACCCTGATCGGCCAGAACCTTTGCTTCCGCCAAGATCTGATCTGGATGCCGTCCCTGTTCTGGTCCACGCGTCATCGGGACGATGCAGTAGGTGCAGAACTTGTCGCAGCCAATCTGAATGCGGAGGTAGGCCTGAAAAGGTGTTGGCCGCATCGCGGGATCGCGAAGCGGATCAAAGGTCTCGTGGCTGCGGCGAATCTCTTCCTGCGAGCCATCGCGTCTGCCCATACTGACGGCCACCTGCGGGCCTGATCCCTGCTGAATCCCTTGAATCAACTCCGGGATGCGATGCAGCTGCCCTGGACCGACCACCAGATCGACATAGGGAGCTCGTTCCAGCACCAATCGCTGGTCCTTTTGAGCCATGCAGCCCATGACGCCGATGATCTTCTCCGGATGCTCGGACTTCCACTTCTTCAGTTTGGCAAGGTTGCTGTAGACCTTCTCTTCGGCATGTTCGCGCACACTGCAGGTGTTGAACAGCAAGGTATCCGCGGAGTAGGGGTCTGGAGTGAGGCTGTAACCTTGCTTTCGCAGAGCCGCGACGACCATTTCGCTGTCCAGCACATTCATCTGGCAGCCGACCGTTTCGATGTAGAGTTTCTTCGTCTGCAGCGAGTCCATCGATCCTAGCACTCCTCGAGCAACGCTCACGCCCACGCAGGCTCACGACATGCAACTGCCCCACCGATTCAGGTGGAAGGTCAGTTGTCTTACCAAAATCGTAGCATCCCTGGTGTGGGCGTCCACATCAATCGGTCGGAGATCTCATCGAAGCGGGGCAGGTGCCGAGCTGTTTCGAATTGGCGGATGCACCCTGCCGCCCCATTTTTTGGAATCAGGCGCCGAAGGCATCCTGATCGCTCTGCGGGGCCGCCTGATAGCCGGAGGGTTCCATGGAGCTGCTGGCGCGACCCTGGCTGAGGCTGCGGATGGCGCTGCTGTAACCAAAGAGTTCCTTGAGGGGAGCGTGAGCGACAATCAGCGTATTCATCCCGCGGTTCTCCGTCTTCTCAATGATCGCTCGACGCTGCTGCAAATCCCCAACCAATTCCCCCATGTAGTCGTCGGGAGTTGTGATCTCCAGCTTCATTACCGGTTCTAGCAGCACCGGTCCACCCTGTTCCAAACCTTGCTCGAAAGCGTCATTGGCGGCGATGCGAAAGGCGACTTCATCCGATCCGGTTTCTGCCATTTGAGCCCCCAGAAGGCTGACGCGGAGACCGGTCAGTGGGAACGACCCGATGCGTCCCCCTCCCTCGCATCGATTCTTCAGCTCATCCAACACCGCCTGCCTCAACGTTTCGGGCAGCATCATCTCCGGCGGCGTTCGGTCGAAGACCAGATTGGATGCAGCGACATCTTCCATCGGCTCAAATTTCACTTCCAGCCGGGCGAAAAGTTGGGTAGCACCGACTTGCCGATTGCATTGTCCCGTGACGGTCGTCGGCTTGGCGATCGTCTCCCGATAATTGACTCGCGGTTTGTAGAATCGAACATTGAGCTGAAAATCTCGCGTCAGTCGATGCTTGATCACATCCAGGTGCAGTTCGCCCATGCCCGAGATCAGCGTCTGCCCTGACTCGGCATTCTCCACAGCCGTGAAAGTGGGATCTTGCCGTTTGAGCATTTCCAAGACTTCCGCCAGCTTCTTTCGCTCGGCGGTATTCTCTGGTTCGATCGCCATCGACAGGACCGTCTGCGCGAACTGGATCGATGGTAGCTGGATCATTTCGCGGGTATCGCAGAATGTATCGCCGGTAATGGCATAGCGCGGTCCAATCGCGCAGGCGATGTCTCCACACTCCAGCGCTTCGATCTGTCCTTGCCGTTCCTTTTTGGTGGCGTGGATCTGCCATAGCTGCGCGACGTTTTCCTTCTTATCGCGATTGGGCACATAGACTCGTGAGTTGGCTTCCAGGCGACCGGAGTAGACTCGGATCCAGTAGAGGTCCCCCGTTTTCTGCGGGAGGATCTTGAAGACCAGCCCGCAGAAGGGATCCTTGGGACTAGGCTTCCGAATCAACGTTTTGTCCAGCTTTTCGGGATCACAGCCTTCCACTGGAGGGCGGTCCAGAGGGCTTGGAAGGAAAGCGCTGACGGCATCGAGTAGCGGCTGAACACCCATTCCATGAAGTGCTGCGCCGCAGAGGACCGGTTGCAGGACTTGGTCGATGCACCCCTTCCTCAACGCCGCTCGTATCATCTCTGGAGCAATCGGTTGCTCGTTGAGCGCCAGCTCCATCAGCTGGGCATCGTGTGGATAGAGCTTTTCCAGCATCTCATCTCGCCAGATCTGTGCTTCATCCAGAGACTCTTCGGGGATCGGTTCGGCGATGACCGTCTTTCCGCCGTCGGCTGGATCGAAGCGAAAGTACTTCATCTCCACGAGATCGATGATGCCGCGGAACGGATCGCGTGTATGCGACGGTCCCATGCCGACGGGAATCTGGATGGCGACGGGGGAGGCGTTCAGTCGTGGCGAGATTTCCTCGAGCACCCGGTAGTAGTCGGCCCCTTCGCGATCCAGTTTGTTGATGAACACCAGTCGCGGCACGCCATACTTGTTGGCTTGTCGCCAGACCGTTTCGCTTTGCGCCTCCACACCTTCTCGCGCGCTGAAGACGACCACGGCGCCGTCGAGAACACGGAGGCACCGTTCGACCTCGGCGGTGAAATCGACGTGGCCGGGAGTGTCTAGCAGATTGACAGTGCAGTCTTTCCAGCGAAACGTAACGCAGGCTGCAAAGATCGTGATTCCCCGTTCCTGTTCTTCGGGATCGTCATCGGTTTCGGTGGTGCCTGAATCGACCGAGCCGGCGCGATGTTTTGCACCGCTCATGAACAGCATCTGTTCGGTCACTGTCGTCTTGCCCGCATCGATATGAGCGATGATGCCGATGTTTCGAAGCCATTTCAATTCGCGGGCCATTCGAGTGCAACCGATGCAGGAGGAGGATCCAGGGAGGGGATCGAAGTACAGAGACGCAGCAGGGGGTTACCCGCCCCAACGCCGATCGATGGGGTGGGTTGGCCGCCATGCAAAATGCTGATTGTCGCCAATGGAAGAAGGCTGACAAGGGATGCGGCCCGCGGCATGGCAAAGACAGCAGCCTGCGGGCGTGTGGATTGGCCTGAAGCGAGGGGGGGTGAAAGGGGAGATCAGCGTCCTGCGGGAGCTGGCGGAACTTCGGCTAGCCGTTCGGCGCGTCCAGCTTCGCAGGCGGCAGTCCAAGTGGGGGCATCCCATCGATGAAGGCCGTGGCTGCGGGTCCCTGCGATGAGGTGGCTGCCATCTCCACAGAGAGACAGGGCCCAGACGCCGCTGCCTGGGCCATCCAGATGATGCACAAGCGATTTTGACTGAAGATCAAAAAAGTAGACTTTGCCGTTCATGCAACCAGCCGCAACAAAATCGTTTGGCAGGCTGACCAACGAGGTGATCCAATCGGGGAGGATCGCCAGTGTTTGCAGCAACTTTCCGCTTGCGACGTCATAAAGATTGATGCGTCGGTCAGCGTCTCCCGTGACCAGAAGGGAATCCTCTTTCGCGAAGGCGGTATCCCAAACCGCTACTGGCCCCACCGCAATTTCCCGCACGGGTTGGAGGTCGGTTGCATTCCACAGCTTGACACTGCCCTGCCCTGATGAGGAGGCGATGAGCGTGCCGGCTTTGGAGCGACGCAGAGAGAAAATCGCGCTGCCGTGTGCATCGGCGGGGGCTGCTGCGGTTCCATCATTGGTCTGGACCGCAACCACTTTGCCATCTTCCGTGCCGATCAGCACACGACCATCCTCCAAAGGCAGGAGGGCGCGAGACCAACGGGTTGCGGTTTCCAGCTTCTTCGCCTTGCTGCCCGACAAACAGCGATTCATCGCCACCGATTACAGCGGTGGCGTCCACCTGGGCAGTCTCTCGGATCCTGCATCGACG
>JBJSWM010001073.1:0-4043 GCA_046085865.1 Pirellulaceae bacterium | reverse complement strand
CGCGCTGCTTGACTTGCAGTACGATCGCTGACTCAACCTCGGAAGCAACCGGGGGAGGCACATTGGCCAGTTGAAGAAGCCGCTTCGAGGAGAGGGCAAGCCGAATGGCTCGAAGCGCTGCCGGCTTCAGAGTCTTGGCAGAAAGATCATGCTGGCTGGGATGCCGGGGCTTTCCCAGGGGCTGCCGTAACGCATCAGTTCAATCGCCATCAGAATGCTTGCGGCCAGCATCAGAATGGCCGACAAGACCAGCATGACGCTGTAGACCGAAAGAGGTTGCTTGGTCTGCTTGCCGGCTGTGCTCATGGTCGTCTCGCGTTTACCCGATCAGAACTGTTTTTTCTCAAATCCTTTTGCCAGATCGTTGGACCTAGCGAGCGATGTGGTCGGTTGGCTGTCGGAGAGATTAACCGACGGTCGCAGCCACATCATCCCCTTGCTGGATGAAGCCTTTGCGGAAGCCAGGGAGAATCTGGCCGACCGATTTGTCGTCCTGGGTGCGTCGAATTTCGATCCGGCCCAGGTACTGACCGCCCCGATAGACATCGAGCTGATGACCTTCACGAATCCCGTCATCGCGACCCAGCGAGATTTCAACCAAACCGTTCTGACCGACGGCCAGAACCACACCTTTGACATCGGCGGGGGGCACGTCGTCGGGATTTTCCTGAATCCCGGCTCGTGCCAGTGCGCCCTGGGCATTCATCAAACGAGCTTCGCTGAGGGTGAGGCTGGAGGTGAGGTCAGCGATTTTGTTCTCGAGCGTCGCCAGCAAAACCTTCTTGTTGTTGACGTCATCCGTGAGGGCGATGACCTTCGCCTTCAGGTCGTTGCGATCGTTCATCACCTGATCCAGCTGCTGCTTGACCGCCGTATTTTCGGTGGTGACCCGCTGCAATTCGGTCTGGGTGGCGTTGAGCGTTTGGGTCATCTGAGTCACTGAAGCCTGCATATCCTGTAGCTCGGCAGTCTTCTGTGACAGTTGGTCCTTCAGAGCATCCAGTTGGGTCTGGAGGGCGGCCAAGGTGACGCGGCGGGCTGCCTGTTCCTGAGCGATCTCATTTTTTGCAGTGAGCAAGGAAGTCTGTAGTTCCTTGTTGCCCGCTTGGAGCCTAGAGATTTGGACGTTGAACCCATTGGTGGGGTTCAGCACCGCATCTTTCCACTTGGTGTGGGTGGCATTGACCGCCAGAGCCAAGGAAAAAAAGGCCACGCTGAGCACGAAAATCAGGCCAGTGAAGACCTTGCCGAGTAGCGTCATGAGACCTGGACCCTTATCAGAACCGAAGCTTGGAACCGGTGGGAAGCGGCAATTGGTACCGCCCTCTTCAATGCCCTAGGGCTCCTGGACGAGCCATTGTCAAAAAAGTGGAAGGAGACATGGACGAAAGTCCCCGTCATCTCGACTCCGTCGACTCTCAGGCTAGGTATCGGAACCGCCTTGGGCCGACTTTCGAGATTCACTGGGTACCGCCAATTCCCCAAACCCTTCCAAGTATAGTTCGGCAAAATCGGCAATGTCAACGAAATCCTTACCTGCCAGAAAAGGTTGGTGGTGCTGTTTTCCGGTGACCTGGGTGGTGATGGGAAGGTGGGGATTGCGGGTTTTCGCAGGGGGGGAAAAGTCCCTAACCAGCCGCAGCAAGCGGGAAAGCACCCCACCCATGCCGAGCAGTCTGGAGATTCCGATTTTAAGGAAGAAACCGGCGAGCGAACCTGGCTTGGTTGGGCAAGTCGGGCTTGCGGAACCGATTACAATAGAGACGATTGGATTCCAGTTCTGGTAGGTCGCTCCTTTTGCCTCAAAGGTTGGATTCTCGAGAGTCGGAACGGGTCGCGACGCCAACGGTGCCAGATGGTTCACTTTCAGCCACTCCCACATAGAAACTAGCCCTAGCAATGAGTTCCCAGGTTGCTTCGTCGAAGGCGGAATCGTTCTTCCTGAGACATGAGTTTCTGATTCGTCGTCTTCACTCGCTGAGCGGGTTGGTCCCGGTTGGCGCCTACATGGTGGTCCACCTGCTGACCAATGCCTCGATTCTCAATGGTCCTGGAGCGTTCCAAAGCAATGTGAATATGATTCACAACTTGGGAGCGATTCTGCCGGTGGTGGAGTGGGGATTCATTTTTGGACCGTTGTTGTTCCACGGTCTGGTAGGGGTTTGGATTGCCACGACGGGCCGATCCAATGTCGCTCACTACCGATACGCCAGCAATTACCGATATTGGTTGCAGCGTTGGTCTGGGATGCTTGCGTTGCTTTTCATTTTGGTGCACGTTCTTCATTTGCACGGCTGGTTCCACAACGATTGGTGGCATCGCTATGTCACTGGCCCATTGGGGATGGCAGTTTTCCGTCCCTACAATGCTTCCAGCACTCTGGCTCAGGCACTCACTGGGGTGGTGTGGCCTGTCTTTTATGCACTTGGGATGCTTTCCTGCGTCTACCATTTGGCGAACGGCATCTGGACTGCGGGGATCACCTGGGGTGTCTGGACGACTCCCAAGTCGCAGCGACTGGCGACGTGGTTGGTGACCGCTTTTGGAATCGGGCTTGGGGTGGTTGGCATGAGCGCCCTGTGGGGGGTGAAGAAGATCAACATTCCCGAGGCGGTGGAGATCGAAGATCGGATGTACCAGCAGCGGGTGGAGACTGGGGAGATCAAGCCCAATCCCGAGAAGCGGACGCACTGATACCAGTGGATGGTGGACGACTGGAATGGTTGGGATGCAGGCAGTCACCTGCTAGCCGAACCAGCGGTAGATAAGCATTCGAAGCAATTTTCTAGCCTTCAGTGGGACAACGGGAAATCATGGCCAAGCAACGGGTGGTGGTGGTTGGCGGCGGGTTGGCGGGGTTGGCAGCGACAATGAAGTTGGCGGAACTGGGAGTTCCGGTCGACCTGATCAGTTTGACACCGGTGAAGCGATCGCACAGCGTTTGCGCTCAGGGCGGTATCAATAGCGTCAGTGATCAGACACGTCAGGTGGGCGATGACGAGTGGAAGCATTTCGACGACACCATCTATGGTGGTGACTTCCTTCAGCACCAACCGCCGGTTAAGGAAATGGCTTATTGGGCGCCCAAGGTGATCGATCTGATGGATCGCTTGGGGGTGACTTTCAATCGAACTCCGGAAGGCTTCTTGGATCGTCGACGTTTCGGGGGAACGCTGTACAAAAGGACGGCATTTGCTGGGGCGACCACGGGGCAGCAGTTGCTTTACGCACTCGACGAACAGGTGCGTCGTTGGGAATCGGAAGGGATGGTCAGCAAGTACGAGTACTGGGATTTCTTAGGGCCTGTGCTGGATGACCATGGCCGATGCGTTGGAGCGGTTGCACAGGACATGGTCTCCATGAAGATCCGCGCCTTTCCTGCTGACGCGGTGGTGATTGCGACCGGAGGTTGTGGACTGGTTTATGGCCGTTCGACGATGTCGGTCTTCTGCACCGGGAGTGCCGCAAGCCGTTGCTTCCAAGCTGGGGTTCACTACGGCAATGGAGAATTCATTCAAGTTCACCCCACGGCGATTCCTGGAGCTGACAAGCTTCGGTTGATGAGCGAATCGGCGCGTGGCGAAGGGGGGCGGGTCTGGGTTCCAAAGACCGCTGGCGACCGGCGCGATCCGAAGTCGATTCCTCAGGGGGATCGTTACTACTTCCTGGAAGAGCGGTTTCCGAAGTACGGTAACTTGGTGCCGCGAGACATTGCGACGCGGGAGATCTTCAATATCTGTGTGAACGAAGGATTGTCGGTCGATCCCACGCGCATGTCCGTGTATCTCGACCTGACGCATATTCCTCGCGCTGAGTTGGATCGCAAGCTGGGGGGCATTCTGGAGATCTACGAGAAGTTCCAGGGTGTCGATCCGCGGGAAGAGCCGATGAAGATTTTCCCTGCCGTTCACTACTCGATGGGCGGCCTGTGGGTTGGATACGAAAAATCGGCTTCAGGTGGCTTGCTACTGGGGTCGCCTAAAAACCAGATGACCAACGTTCCAGGGCTTTATGCCATCGGAGAGTGTGACTACCAATACCAC
>JBJSWM010001072.1:0-575 GCA_046085865.1 Pirellulaceae bacterium | reverse complement strand
CGGTAACGACGGTCAATTCATTCAACAGTCGGTTGGAGATCATCGGCGGAACGGGTTCCGGCCAAATCGATGCGATGAACGTGCGATCGGCATTTCCTTTCGAGGACGAGGCAAGGCTGACTCAGGACCGATTGACCGGTTTCGCCATGGCGGTAGATTTCGCCTACTCCGAACTAGAGATGGTGGGCATTGAACTCGGTGAAGGAGCGAACCTCTTCACCATCGAGAGCACCCATGCAGGCAGGACGACGCTCCATACAGGGTCTGGTGACGATTCGGTCGAGGTGGTTGCGACGGGTGGTGTCGTCAACCTTCAGACAGCTGATGGAAAGGACATGGTGCGGATTGGAGCCATCGGTGCGGAGATGAGCCTCAACACGGGAGAAGGTGACGATCGCATCCATGTCGGCAGCCGTGCTCTTGCATCAAACGTTTCCCTCGACGGTATCTCCAGCCAACTTTCTGTGGTGGGAGGTGCGGGTTCTGACACGCTGAAGGCGGACGATAGCGGTGACGCGACGGCCAACATCGGCTCCCTGAACGCCACGACGCTCCAGGGACTCGGCATGGCTGGT
>JBJSWM010001071.1:0-1661 GCA_046085865.1 Pirellulaceae bacterium | reverse complement strand
GGTTTCCATCTTGCTGCTTTTTTTGCGTGTGGGCAGTTGATGCCAGCTTTCTTTGGAGCCGCAAAATAGAGCGGCCTGAAAAGCTTGATCGGACCATCTTTTATGTCGCTTTTTCTGCACGTCGCCCGTTGCGTCGATGATCGCCCCAAGACAAGTGCAGCCTGATTCCCGTATCACAAAACGTGCAATCCGGTGGCCTCCTAAGGGCAGCTGGATCGGGGTGCCTTCCATTCGATCGCCACGCAGAAGAGTTCTAGATGGACGAAATAATCCCTCCGCTTGATCTCCTGCGATATTTCGCAACTCCTTTTCGCGGCTCACCAGTGGCCCCGTAGGCACGAAGCCATCATCGGGTGAAAAGTGGGTCTCACCTTCCCCCTGGGAGACGGCGGGGTGCTGTGGTCGACGGCATTTTCTGTGTCGGTCCTTCGGGCCCGACCCCCGCACCCGATCCAAAGGGCCATCACGATTCAGGAACTTCCTCGCCTAGCAGCCAAGCGAGAGGTTTTCCTTTGGTTGTCTTGGATCACTGCCCACAACAATCCCCGATGGCCGCTTTTTCTTTGGGCTGAAGCCTTTCGTTGCCATGCGAATCGGCAGGGAAAAGGGCTTTCAATTGCGGGTTAGCGAACGGTGACCTGTCTTGATTCGCGTTTTAGCGTCTTCGCGTGAGACAAACGCATTGCCGGAGGATGCTAGCAAGGATATTCGGCCGAATGGGTAAGTTCGGAGAAATTGATTTGTCGAGATAAGTCGTTGAGGAAGAAAGAATCGTTCAATTCGGCACTGCCGGAATTCGATAACTCACCCAGGGTCTTTGGCGAGGGAACTGGAGTGCCCAGGAGGGGTGCTTGGTCGCAAGGACCGACAGGAAATGTTGAGGGAATCGAGCGATGCATCGATCAAATAGCCGAATCCTCGCCGGGGGGGATGGACGTCCCAGGTGGCGACAGGAGTCCAAGCGGGCGGCATCCTGGCCGAAGTGGCTCTTGATGCTCTGCGGTCTATCGATGATCCCTGCGACGGGATGTTCGATCGTGCAGAACGCCCACACCTACATCAAGAACACCAACCACATGGACGATTGCGTGATGTCCTATCGCAATCGCGCCTGGGCGACCAAAGCATGGCACCAGCGGAAGCAGCATTTCTGCAACCAGCGGTACTTGCATGACTTCAGCAAGGGGTTCCTTGCAGGCTATCAATCGGTTGCTACGGGTGGCAACGGTTGCACGCCGACATTTCCCGATCGCGAGTACTGGTCGTGGAAGTATCAGTCTCCTGAAGGGCAGGGGAAAGTGGCGGCCTGGTTTGCAGGCTTTCCACATGGTGCTCGCGCGGCGGAGGAGGATGGGATCGGCAATTGGTCTCAGATTCAGACCTCCGTTGGTAGCCATCAAGAATATGCCCAGTTTGGTTTGATGGCACCCAACCAGGTTGGAGCTTATCCGGTGGCAGCACCTTCGGCCTGGGGTGCGCCGGTAGGAACGCCCGGTAGCGTGGGACCTGGGGCGACGACGTATGGCGAGATGATTCCACCGCAATCGCCAAATTCAGGGGCACCTCGACTGGGAGAAGGGGTAACGGAGGGGTTGCAGGGTGCGATACCTGGCGGCACTGCGTTGCCTGGCGTGCCGGTGGGCCCTCAATCGCTGCTCCCG
>JBJSWM010001070.1:0-7026 GCA_046085865.1 Pirellulaceae bacterium | reverse complement strand
GGTTGGATCCGAGCCCAGACGATCGAAGCCGGTCGTATCGCAGCCAATCAGTATGTCCGTGGCGAAGGACGCCTTTACATCCGGATTTTCCCTGACAAACCGGTTTCATCGAAGCCGCTCGAAACCCGAATGGGTAAGGGTAAAGGGGAACCGGAATACTGGGTCGCGGTGGTCAAGCCGGGGACTGTTTTGTACGAATTGGCGGGAGTCAGTGAGCAGCAGGCGAAGGTCTGTTTCGCTCGTCTGGCTGCCAAGATGCCAGTGAAGGTCAGATTGGTTCGGCGACGGCCTGCGTAACCAGTCGGTGGATCGGTGGAGTGGTACTGGTCCAGCGTTGGATGCAACTAGTAGGGGAACCGGGGATGAAAATTGCAGAACTTCGCGAGATGAGCGATGAGCAACTGGAACTGACAGCGAAGGAAGCGGCTGAGACGCTCTTTCGGGTGCGGATTCAGGCGCAGACCGAACGGGTTACGAAGCCCAGCGTGGTGCGTAGCAATCGACGCCTGATCGCTCGGGTTAGAACGCTGCAACGGGAACGGTCGGGGAAGAGCAGTTAGTGCCGCCGGATGCTGGCTCCTGATGAGTCAGGCTCTAGGCGGTGGTGTTGAGTTACAGCAGACAGACAACGCAACTGGATCAATCGGGAACAGTCAAGATGCCAAGGCGCGTGTTGGTGGGTGTCGTCAAGACGGATCGCGTGTCGCAATTGCGGCGAGTGGAGATTGAGCGACTTGTTCGACACAAGAAGTACAAGAAGATCATCCGCAACCGGACGGTCTGTCACGCGCACGATGCCGACAACGTATCGTCCATCGGCGACCGGGTGGAGATCGAAGAGACCCCTCCCATGTCGAAACTGAAGCGTTGGCGGGTGGTCCGCGTGGTGGAAAAGAACAAAGAAGTCGACCTCGCCTCCATGAAGGCGCGGCGTAGCGAGGCGGCTGGCAGCGGAGAGCTGACGGCGGTCGTAGGGGAGTAAAGCAGCAATGATCCAGCAGGAAACCAGATTGCAGGTGGCCGATAACACCGGCGCTAAGGAAGTGATGTGCATCAAGGTGCTCGGTGGATCGCGTCGTCGATTCGCCGGCATTGGGGATGTGATCATTTGCTCGGTCAAGAGTGTGATCCCCGGCAGTGAAATCAAGAAGAAGGCGGTGGTTCGTGCCGTTGTGGTGCGTTGTAAGCAGCCAAGCCGCAGAGCGGACGGTAGCTACATTCGCTTTGACAGCAACGCCGTGGTGATTATCGACAAGGATTCGAATCCTCGCGGGACTCGTATTTTCGGCGCCGTGGCGCGAGAACTGCGGGATTTGAATTTCATGAAAATCGTCAGTTTGGCGAGCGAGGTGGTTTGATGTGGATTCGTATCAATGACATGGTGGAAGTGATATCGGGACGAGACCGCGGACAGCGTGGAAAGGTCCTGAAAATCGATCGTGAGGGGAACCGAGTCGTTGTGGAGGGGATGCAGCGGGTCTACAAGCACGTGCGCAAGTCCCAACGCAACCCTCAGGGGGGCCGGTTGTCGAAGGAATCCTACATCGATGCTTCGAACGTGATGCTTGTTTGCCCACAGACTGGCAAAAGGACTCGCGTCGGAGTGCGGTTGACTGCGGCGGGTGCCAAAGAACGATTCGCCAAGAAGAGTGGTGTATCGCTTGGGGAAATCTCACCGGCCAGTCGGTCCTAGTTCAGATTTGAGAGATTGTTTAACAGCGGGTCTTCAACCTGGCGACGTGGTCTATCGGCGACACGATAGCTCGGCATTGGGTGCCAGACGAGACCTAAATACCAGATGGAAATGAGTAATCCGATGGCTCCTCGATTGCAACTGAAGTACCAGCAGGAGATCGCCCCAGAGTTGGCGAAGCGGCTGGAGATTTCCAATGTGATGGCGGTTCCTCGACTGGAGAAGGTCATCATCAACATGGGCGTTGGTTCGGCCATGCAGGACAAGAAGAACCTGGACATCGCCGCGGATGCACTAACCGAAATCGCAGGCCAGCGTCCTGTGCTGACGAAGAGCCGTGCTTCGATCGCCGGTTTCCGTTTGCGGGAAGGGGTTCCGATTGGAGCCAAAGTGACGTTGCGGCGTGCGAAAATGTATGAATTCCTCGATCGGTTGATCAGCATTGTTCTGCCGCGAGTTCGTGACTTTCGTGGTGTTAGCCGAACGGCGTTTGATGGCAATGGGAATTACTCCCTTGGGCTTTCCGAGCAGTTGGTTTTCCCGGAGCTCAATCCGGACAAGTTCACCAAGCCGCAGGGGATGAACATCACCGTGGTTACGACGGCCAACACGAACGAAGAAGCGTTCCAGTTGCTGGAACTGCTAGGAATGCCTTTCCGTGCTCCACGAAAGCCAAAAGGCAGTTGAGATCAGCCAATTGAAGTGTCAATGAACGACAGGTTCCTGGTTTTTGAATTGGAAGCGTAAGCTGTGGCAAGCAAAAGCAAGATCGCGAAGGCAAATCGCGAACCGAAATTTTCGACGCGGCGGGAGAACCGCTGCAAATTATGCGGACGCCCCCGCGCCGTTTTCCGCAAGTTTGGAATCTGTCGCATTTGTTTTCGTAAACTGGCGGACCAAGGCTTGATTCCTGGTGTCCGCAAGGCGAGTTGGTAAGGAGGGGATAGCACCATGATGACCGACCCAATCGCCGATATGTTGACCCGAATCCGCAATGCGGTGCGCGTGGAGCGACCTTTTGTGGAGATGCCCCTGTCGAGTGTTCGACGCGGTTTGGCTGAAGTGCTGAAGCGCGAAGGATATATCTGGGATGTCACGGAAGTTGATGGCGAGACGTTCAAGCAGCTTCGGCTGGAATTGAAGTATGGGCCAAATGGCGAGCGATTGATTCAGAGCATCAAGCGAGTCAGTAAGCCTGGACGGCGAGTTTACGCCAAGAGCAAGGAGTTGCGACCAGTCCTCAACGGTCTGGGAATCTCCATTGTCAGCACCAGCCGAGGTGTGCTCAGCGATCGCGAAGCGAGGCAGCAGAATCTCGGTGGCGAAATCCTTTGTGAAGTTTGTTAGTGGACTGGTAGCAACATGTCACGCATTGGTAGAAAACCGGTCTCTGTGCTCGATGGCGTCAAAGTCAGCATCGCTGGCCGTACGGTCAGTGTCGAGGGTCCCAAAGGGAAGCTGGCGTTGGAGCATCGGCCGGAGTTGACTGTCGAAGTGTCCGGGGACGGAAAGAGCGTAACGGTCAACCGCCAGGATGATGAGCGGATGAGTCGCTCGCTTCATGGTCTGACCAGGGCTCTGATCAGCAACATGGTTGTTGGCGTCAAGAACGGGTACGAGAAGCGGCTTGAGATTCAAGGTGTCGGATACCTTGCGGCCATTAAGGGAAAGGTGCTGCAACTTCGTGTCGGGTTCGCCAACGAACTGCAAGTGGATATCCCCGATGGTTTGGAAGTGACCTGCCCCGATCAGACGCACGTCGTGATCAAGGGTTGCGACAAACAACAAGTTGGGCAATTCGCTGCTGCGGTTCGGTCGTTGCGTAAGCCTGAGCCTTACAAGGGTAAGGGGATTCGCTACCAGGGTGAAGTGGTCAAGATTAAGGCAGGTAAGAGCGCGAACTAAAATCGCTTGATCGAGCGGTTTTTGTTTGATCCGGATGGGGCGTGGTGGTCTAGGCGACAAGAGAGAGAGTGTGGGACTGTGAAGATTCGAAAGATTGTCAACGGACAGCGGCTTCGAAGGAAGTATCGAGTTCGCAACAAGATTCGCGGAACTGCTGATCGTCCGCGGCTTACAGTTCATAGGACCTTGACAGGTTTCTCTGCCCAGTTGATCGATGACCTTGCCGGAAAGACCTTGGTTTCAGGGTCGACGCGTGAGAAAGACTTGCGGGGTTCGATCGGCTACGGCGGCAATTGCGCTGCGGCCGCGAAGCTCGGCAAAGTGGTGGCGGAACGAGCGAAGGCGGCTGGGATTGAGCGGGTGGCTTTTGATCGTGGCCACTGCCGTTACCATGGGCGAGTGGCTGCGTTTGCAGATGCTGCACGCGAAGCTGGGCTAGATTTCTAATTCGGAACAGGAACATGGGCTGTGGCCCGCACATTTTGTACAGCGAGTGGAGCATAGCGTGTCAAAGACTACTGAGACCGGCACACAGCAGGGTGATTTGATTGATCGGGTGCTCAAGATCAAGCGATGCGCAGCGGTGGTCAAAGGGGGCCGTCGTTTTTCGTTCGCTGCCTTGGTCGTCGTCGGCGATGGTAAGGGACGCGTTGGCTATGGCTACGGAAAGGCGAATGAAGTACCGCCTAGCGTCGCCAAGGCCCAGAAGCAGGCGATGCGAGACATGGTTGACGTCCCGGTGACCGACGGCACCATCCCACATGCCGTCTGGGGCCATTACGGCGCTGCTCGCGTTCTTCTGATGCCAGCTAGCCCAGGTACTGGGATCATTGCTGGACAGGCCGTGCGTGCCGTTTGTGAAGCGAGCGGGATTCACGATATCCTGACGAAAAGCTTCAGTTCAAACAATCCAACGGTTTTGATCAAAGCTACCTTCGATGCGCTCCGCAAATTGCGGACACGTGAAGATGTAGCGCGTTTGCGAGGAGTGAGCGTCTGATGGGACTCCATGAAGTCAATGAAGGTATTCAGACCAACCGGAAGCGAAAGCGGCTGGGGCGCGGTTTGGGGTCGGGCTTGGGTAAGACTGCCGGACGCGGTAGCAAGGGACAGAAATCCCGCAACGGTTATTCGCGCCATCCCACCTTCGAAGGTGGGAACTTGCCGATGGTTCGCCGGGTTCCAAAGCGGGGGTTCACCAACCGTTTTGCTAGAACCGTCTATGCCATCAACGTCGGCGAATTGAACCGTCGATTCGATGGCTCGCAGCCGATAACGCCTGAACTGCTGCGGTCGAGCGGCGTCGTGAAAGCCGTTTGTGACGAGATCAAGGTTCTTGGTGACGGGGAGGTCACCAAGAAGCTTCAGGTTGTGGCCAATCACATCAGCCAGGCCGCTCGTGAGAAAATCGAGAAGGCGGGTGGAACGGTGACCGTCGTTGCGGCTCGCCGGACCCCGGACGAGCGTGTTGAGGCTTTGCAGGCAGGGCAGAGTTGATCGGGTGAGGTCGGTCGTTTCATATGGACAATCGGCTTCGATGTGGCGACAATTAATGCCGACTTGAGTCGGTGGCCTAGTATTGCCCGGACCGCTCGTCAGTGGTCCGGGATTTTTTTTGTCGATACACTCCGTGGTCCGAACACGGGATGCTAGAAGGATCGCCAGCATGTTGGAAAAGCTTCGCGTTGTTTTTACCATTCCGGAGTTGCGGCAAAAAATCCTTTTGACGCTTCTTTTGCTAGGTGTGTATCGCATCGGGTATCAGATCCGTTTACCGGTGGTCAAGAACACGTTCCAGCAGTCGGCTAGCGACCTGAACTCCTTCCTGGAAAAAGTTTCGGTCTTTGCCGCAACAGATTTGCGATCGCTGACCATCTTTGGTCTGGGAATCATGCCCTACATCTCGGCGTCGATCATTTTTCAGTTGTTGGGTACCTTCTGGCCGCCCATTGAGCGTTTGCGAAAAGAGGGGGAAGCGGGTCGCAAGAAGATCAACGAATACACTCGGTATTTGACCGTGCTGATCTGTGTCATCCAGAGCTGGGTCTATCTGAGATACATGGGAATGGACGGCCAGACTGGTCGGGTCGCGGAACAGTTCTTTGCCGACGGAACCCAGTCACTTTCTTTTGGATGGCAACTTGCGGCAGTCGCCATCATGACTTGCGGCACCGTCTTCCTGATGTGGCTTGGCGAGCAGATCGATGAATACGGGATCGGGAACGGGATCAGCCTTTTGATCATGGCGGGCATTGTCGCGCAGATGCCTAAGGCGATTTGGGACATTCGTCAGAACATGCAGTCATCCCTATCTGGATTGACGCAAGGAAAAATCGGCCCCGATGTGCTACTGGTGCTAGCCGTGCTTTTTGTTGCTGTTGTCTTTGCGGTGGTGTTCATCACCCTGGCGCAACGTCGTATTCCGACTCAAAGCGCCAAACACGTCCGAGGTAGGCGAGTTTACGGTGGTACCAAGCAGTATCTGCCGTTGCGGCTCAATCAGTCGGGTGTGATGCCGATCATTTTTGCCAGCAGTTTGCTGATGATTCCTGGGGTGCTTTTTGGAGCTTTGGCGGCGTTGGTCGCCGGACGTTCGGATTGGTGGACTGCTCTGTTCAGCGGTTTGGCATCGATGTTTCAGGGTGGTACGTCGTTCATGTACAACCTGCTCTTTATCGCACTGATCTTTTTCTTTTGCTATTTCTGGACGTCGATCACCTTCAACCCGAAGGAAATGTCAGACAATCTGAAGGACCACGGGACCTTCATTCCTGGATATCGACCTGGAAAGCGGACGGCGGACTACCTAGAGAAGGTGATGGTTCGCATCACCTACGTTGGGGCGGCCTTTTTGGCGGCGATTGCGATCATCCCAACTATGGTCTCCTCTCAGGTTGGCGTACCCTACAACGTCGCTGCATTTTACGGTGGAACCGGCCTATTGATTGCCGTCAGCGTTGCCTTCGATTTGATACAAAAAATCGACAACCATCTGCTGATGAGGAATTACAAGGGACTATTGGAGTCGTAATCGGACTGTGCCTGACTGAAAGGCGTGGCCCCCTGCCTTTTTGGGATTGATCTGGTGCCCTGCCGATCAGCCGATTGGGCTGGGAAAAAGGGGGAGACCCAGTCGGCCACTCCAAGGGAAATACCCATGCGCATTGTGTTCATCGGGCCCCCAGGAGCCGGCAAGGGGACCCAGTGCAAAAAACTGATCGATCTCCTAGGCATTCCTCATCTTTCGACCGGGGACATGCTGCGCACCGTACGCGAGCAGGATACGGCGTTGGGAAGGTTGGTCGGATCTTATCTGGATTCTGGGCAACTGGCTCCTGATCATCTCGTGATGAGAATCGTCACGCTTCGGCTTCAAAAACCAGACTGCATTCCGGGGGTCTTATTTGATGGATTTCCCAGAACGCTGA
>JBJSWM010001069.1:0-4362 GCA_046085865.1 Pirellulaceae bacterium | reverse complement strand
GCAGTAGAGCGCTGGAGTGAACACCAGGAGCATGAAGCCCATTTCATGGCATTCACCGCCAAATTTCTTGCAACTGAGTCCATGGCCAAATTCGTGCAGGACTTTCACCACCGCCATCGTAGCTCCCAGCCATAGCCAATTATCGGCGGCAAAGAACTGCTCGAAGGTGGGTAGTTTGGAGCGAAAGAGGTTGAAATTGACAAGCACCAAGGTGAGGGCTGCCAGCCCCAGCATCAAAGCTCCCATCAGTGCGCCTGGAGTGAATAACCAGCCGAACCAGGGGAGAAGTCGGTTGAGTAGGCGTTCGGGATCGATGCCTCGGAATCGCAGGGCGAAGATGTTGGCCATCTTGCCGAGCCATTCCTTTTTCTTTTTGGTGTCGGCGCGTCGGCGAAGGCTTTTCCCCTGTCCAGGCGCATGCGAGATGACCAGGCCGCTGCGGTGGAGCATCCCGATGAAATGCTGCAGTTCCTGCACGGTGATTCGCTGGGGTGCGTACTGGGCCTGGAAGCGATCCTTCATCTCCTGCAGGCTGGTGGTGCCGTCCAGCATATTCAGGATGGCAAACTCTTCTTCGTGGAAGCGGAAATAGTTCAGCCCCACAGGCTCTTTGACCACCCAGTACGATTTGCCTCCGTACTTGTGGCGCCGACTTTCCAGGTCGGGACGGCGACGAACGCGCACGGGGCGCATCGCGCTGTTGACCAAACTGTCGGCCATGGTTGTCATGTCATTCGATTCCCAAAAAAGTCATTGCGATCGGCCGCGTTCTGTTGCACGGCGGGCTGGCATGGTCGACTCAGCCACCTGGCGTCGGTATCACCAATCGGGCACGCATCCCTTCTCGGAGCAGCCAGCGGCCTTGAATCTGTTGATTCTCGATTTCCATCCAGACTTCGTACATGCCGCTTGGGTCTAGAACTGGGCTGACGAATCCCAGGTTGCCATTGATGCTGACTTCCTGAGTTCCTTGAGGAGTCCCGTTGCTGAAGAGGGTGATGATGGCGGTGGCGGGTGCATTTTCCAGAAGGTGGGGTGGTCCTTGCAGATCCTGTGCGCTGATGCGGCCGTTGACTCGCACTCGTTCCATTCCCACCAGTCTCAGAACCGGTTCACCCGCGCGAACCCAGTCGAAGAGTTGCTTTTTTCGATCGACGACGACGCCATCAAACGGAGCTCGAATCTGCCGCAACTGCAGCTCCACCGACGCCGCCTCCGCCTCCGCCTCTGCCACCTGCTCCGCAGCGACGTCCTGGCGGTTTTGAACTTCTGCAACGACACCTGCCAGCCTTGCTTTCTCAGCTTCCAGTCGTTTGGATTCCAATTCCATCAAAGATGTCGCATCGCGATCGGCCAATTTTTGAAACATCTCCAGCTGCAGCTTGGCGACTTCGTAGGACTTCTCAGAAAATTCGATATTCGAGCGATCTCGGGCTTTCTCTGAGGCGGCTTCTTTTTTCTTCTGAGCGACCCGAAGTTGGGCTTGAACCATTCGGCTGTCGACATCCAGAAGGATGCTTTCCTTGGTGATCGTCGCACCTTCGTCGGCACCAATCCGCATCAAAATGCCGTCGGCCGTCGCGGTGATGTCGGTGTCGTTGACGTAGGTGAGAATCGCCTTCGAATCGACCAATTCGCTTCGCGTCCCAGGGCGGTTGGCTTGCAGTGTGGCAGAGGGACTTCTGGCCGCTTCGGTGGGACCAGCCCCAGTAGGCGTCGAGGCGCCTGGCAATGTAGGAGGTTGAGCTGAAAGAGCGGCGCCTGGAAGGTCGCTGTATTGAGCTGCCAACGGATGGCAGGCACCCATCGCCGCAATCCAGCCGAGGCATCCTGAGGCGGCGGAGCGGCGGAAGGAAAGGAACATTTTTAGGTAGCTGTATTTCATCTGGAAGATCCGTAGCTTGTTGGAACCTGCACTCTTCGGAGGTAACAGGAATATTTGGATGATTTAAAACAGCAGGTTAGCGCGTATCCACTCAATCACTTCGTGGAACCAGACGAACGCTGCATTGGCCTTTCCGCATTTGACGTCGGCAATCACCTTGGAGCCTGGTCGCGTCAGTCCGTCCATGGATTCTGGCTGGACGCGGAGTTTGACCACGGTCCCTTCTTCTTCGGCAACCTCGGCGCGCTGGTGAATCTGAGCTGCGGAGAGTTTTCCGGAAAGTTGTTGGGATGGATTCGTCATCAGGATGAAGTCGACTGGCAGGTAGCCGTCCGTGGCTTTGGCGATCGCTTCATCGAGATATTTCATTCGTTTTTCGGGCATCGATACTTCCAGTTCCCATTGCCCATCGGTCTTAGCGACTGCTAGGAGCGCCTGACCAGCCACCACCGGTCTGGCTCGCAGCGTCTTTTCCACATCCCAGGTGGTGACGATCCCGTCGATCGGGGAGCGTCTTACAAGCTGGACTGCTTTCTCGTTGAGGATGGCCAGTTGCGACTCGAGGCTGATTTTTCTCTGAGCCAGTTCGGCTTCTTCACTTTCCAGCTTGCGTAGATCCGCATCGGTCAAACGAGAGCTGTTGGCTTTTTCGTAGGGGATGACATTCAAGCGACCCAGAGTGACTTCCAATTGGCCTTGAAGGTCGGCAATCTGCTGCTCGAGATCGCGATTCTTCAGAGTCACCAGCGGTTGATTTGCCTGGACCACCGAACCATGCTCCACCAGCACCTGGTCGATTTCTCCATCGACATGCGCGAACACCTGCCGCTCAACGACCGGCTTCAGAATCCCATTCCCTTTGAGATCGAAGTCGATCTTGAAAAGAAACATACCGATCAGAGCGGCTAGTGCGGTTCCCAGAATGGCGAGTGTTTTCGGAAGCGCGCTGCCTCGAAACATCCAGGTCGCGCGACTGAGGGCTCGCCACACCGGCATCAGAAACAAATCGTTGTGAACCAGGGAGTTACTTAGAGCGCGAGCGCTGTGTTCGTAGACTAGGTCGATTCGTCCTTGGAGGGTATCCTTGTCCAATGATGACTCGATCTGTTCGACGATCAGCGCCCCGATGATCTCTTTGGGGCGTTCCGCTGTGGTTTTGGTCTCTTTGGCCTGCACATCCCCTTCGATCGTGTACTCGGGGCGGCGGATCGGGAGCACCACGATATTCTTGCTATGAGACAGATCGACATAATCTTCGACTGCCTCTTCCAGTTGGGGAGGTAGCGAGTCGGTGGATCCGTCGTACCAGAGCGTTTCACCGCTCTTGATGACGCGGGTGGAAAGTTGATTGAGCGACGAGATGATGTTGGATCGATTTTCGATCGCGTCCTGACCGCTGATGGCGATCACTTTTGCCTTGCCTCCGCGCAGGATTGCCACTCCGACGCGATCGCACTCGATCAAGCGTCGACCTTCGTTGGCGATGGCGTAGGCTGTGTCGCGGAGATCGAGGTTTTCGTGGACCTGTCTGGCAAATTCGTCCGATTGCTGCCACAGCAGCTGGCGGTCGGAAACCCGCTGAAGGGATTGGCCTTTGACCCAGTCGCCCATCAGCTTGGCCATGTGGTCGACGAATTTCAGGTAGCCGCGTTGGGTGTCGGGGGGAGCGTCTGGCCGCTGAAAAATTTCAATGAGACCAACGATCTGTTTCCCCGATCCAAACGGGCAGACGACGAGAAGATGTCGAGTCGGATTTGCTTCCGCTTGCTGCTCGCCAAAGACCGTCATCGGCGGGATCAGCTCACCTTCCCCTTTTTGAGCGATCCGCCTAAGGAGTCGCAGGTGCTTGCCTGCGCTGTCGCCGTCGACCTCCAGCAGCTCGGGCTCCATGGAAATATGGTACGCCAGCTTCAGCGATCGATCGTCTTCCAGGAGCCAGATGGCGCCTCCGTTGGCGACCAGCGCCTGGACGATGCGTTGGAGTACGGACGGATAGAATTCCGCAGGTGCCGCATCTCCTTTGGACATATCGGAGATTTCCTGCACCAGCGTCCGGATCTGACGCTTTGTCTGTTCGACCGATTCCTGCGAAGGAACACTCGACATGACCGATCCCATTCAGTAAGAGCTTTGTCCGCATTGAACCGACGCGCAACGGTCTTAGGGAACCGATGCACTGCGCCCCATCTGATGCGCAGACGCCTTCCGATGGTTCCCTAAAACAACGACATCTTCAGGATCTTCGGCTTTTTTTCACCATTCCTGGAATGTTTATACTAATGGTATAAACTGGAGCCCGTCGAAAAGATACCAGATCGCGCAAACTCGTTCGATTTTTTTGAACGAATTCGATGGAACCCGCAAGCGGGCTGGGGCATCCCAGGGGCGGTGGCGTGAAGTGCTGAGCGTTGGAGTGGTTCCTCGGGGCTTTGCCAAATTCCCAAGGCTCTAGCGGTTGCTGGAGTTGGGGGCAAGCG
>JBJSWM010001068.1:0-1228 GCA_046085865.1 Pirellulaceae bacterium | reverse complement strand
CTACCGGGGCAAACCGGTTTTGGTGACCGGCCACACCGGCTTCAAAGGATCGTGGCTGACCTGGTGGCTCCATCGGCTAGGGGCAAACGTCCATGGCTACTCCTTGCCTTCGGACACCATTCCCAATCATGCCAGCCAACTGCCCCAGCATCTGAGCAGCGAACTGCTAGGCGATATCCGTGAAGCGCAGAAGCTGCACGATTATGTCCAGAAGATTCAGCCTGAAATCATCTTCCACCTGGCGGCTCAGCCTCTAGTACGTCGCAGCTATCGGCAACCCGAAGAGACATTCTCCACCAACGTGATGGGGACGCTTCATCTTCTGCAGGCCGCAAGAGCCTGCGAATCGGTTGATGCATTCGTCTGCGTCACCAGCGATAAGGTGTATGAGAACCTGGAATCGACCGACGGATATCGCGAAACGGATCGACTGGGTGGCAGCGACCCCTACAGCTGCTCCAAGGCGTGTGCCGAGCTGGTGGCAAGTTCCTTTCGCAACAGCTATTGGAACCTCCATCAATTCGGAAAGACACATCACTGCCTTCTGGCGACGGTTCGCGCGGGCAACGTGATCGGCGGGGGTGATTGGTCCGAAGACCGTCTGATTCCCGATGCCGTGCGCGCCGTGATGTCGGGGACGACCCTGACGATCCGCAGCCCTTCGTCGGTGCGACCCTGGCAGCACGTTCTGGAGCCGCTCAGTGGGTACCTTCAGGTTGGCGAGCGGCTACTGAAGAAAGATCCATCCTCAGCGATGGCTTGGAATTTTGGTCCATCCGAAACCGACGACGTATCGGTGGGACAGGTGATCGAAGCCTTTGCGAAGTCTTGGCCGGAATTGAAATACCAGATCCAGATCGATCCCAATGCGCCTCACGAGACAAAGTTCCTTAAAGTCCTTTCCAACCAGGCGAAGGAAAAGCTGAATTGGCAGCCAGCCTGGGGCTGGCGACGGGCGGTGGAAGAAACGGCTAGTTGGTATCGCAACCACCGTGATCGCTTGGTCATCACCGACGCCCAACTTGCAACCTACGAACGCGATGCTGGCCTTGCCAATCCTTCCTAGAGATTCAAAGAGTCGCTCCCTGCGGCGCAGGAAAGCTTGATCGTCCGGCGTTCGCCTTCGCCGATCCCTGCCGTTGGGTTACCGAAAAAGAAATGCCTGAATGATGAAATTTCTCTTCGTCAAGCGACGATTTGCATGGCCCCGCGCCTCCGGGCATGATGT
>JBJSWM010001067.1:0-602 GCA_046085865.1 Pirellulaceae bacterium | reverse complement strand
CGACCAGGCGAGGAACTTTCTGGATCAACGGGCTGGCCGACCTTGGACTGTCGACGTCACGATCCGATCCCGTTTTGGTTCCCGATCGGGGATCCAACGGGTTGGAAGACCAGGTCAATGGGATATTCGACGGATGGATCGATGATCCTTCCGAGTCGGACACGATGGCTCCGTTTCCTTTTCCGATGGGGGCCGTGCAGGTACTAGTGCGAACCGAAGATCCAGGGACAGGCTTGGTCCAGCAGATGTCGGTGGTTCAAGACTTTGTGACCCAGTAGCGTCGGCGGTTTGCGATTCTGAATTGAAATCGCATCGCCCTGACATCTTGGTTTGCCCACTGGGCTATCCTTCGCTGTTGACCTAGGCCTGCCTCCCAAGTCACTCGATCCCCGCTCCTATCGCCGACATCCTCTTTTGTTCGCTTCAACCGACTTTGCTTGGTTGGCACGAACTCGACTTGGCTCCCTTGGACTCCTTCCACTTGTTCGCCCCCTTTTGCCACCATTCGGGCCTCTGCCTACGCTGGCTCACAGGGCACTTAGAACGACCCCTGCTGGAAGGCCGTTTGATGGATGGCGGACGATGCCATTGCACCAATTGTC
>JBJSWM010001066.1:0-13146 GCA_046085865.1 Pirellulaceae bacterium | reverse complement strand
CTGTTCACGGCCATCCACCGCGTGGCCGCGGTGGCTACGAAGAGGGTGGAGTGCGGAAGGGACGCTGTTCACGGCCATCCACCGCGTGGCCGCGTGGCTACGAAGTGGGTGGTAGCCATCGGGCGTGAACGCGTCGGAACTTCCCTTCCCACAACCGCTCGACCATACTATAGAACATCTCAGGTGTCCCACCTTCACCAGCCTCCCACCATTTCCGCTCAGGCCCCTCGCCATGGATGCATCGCGCGGATGTCGCTCTTTCCGGCAAGCACGGCGTCACAGCCGTCGGTCGCTGATTCAGGCGGGTGGGCTATCGGCGCTTGGTCTGTCGATGTCCGATTGGCTTCTGGCGCGAAGTCATGCTTCCAGTCTTGGGGCGTCCGGTGGCTTCGGACGTGCCAAGCGGTGCATTTTTATCTTTCTCTGGGGCGGTCCCAGCCACCTTGATACGCTCGATCCCAAGCCGGAGGCGCCGGACGAGATACGGGGTCATTTTCGGACGATTGCCACGAGGCTTCCTGGGGTGCGATTCAGCGAAATTCTGCCTCGCATGGCGCAAGTCAACGATCAGTTTGCCTTGATCCGATCGATGTCGCACGGCGATCCGGCGCATCTATCCAGCGGCCACGCAACACTGACGGGCCACTGGGCTCCGGTGGTCAAGAGCGATGACGTACCGCCCGGCCCAAAGGATTCGCCTCATCTGGGCGCGCTGGTCAGTGCCTTGCGTCCCGGGGCAACGGACATGCCCTCTTGGGTGTCGCTCCCTTGGAAGGCGTACCATCCTGCAGCTCCTGGCGGTCAGGCCCCCGGACAGCACGGAGGTTGGTTAGGTTCTTCGCACGACGGGATGTTGCTGACGGGTGACCCCAGTCAGCCTCAATGGAAGCCCCCTGGCATCTCCCTGCCTGACACCTTGTCGCTGGATCGGCTCCAGTCTCGCGCTCAGCTCCATCAGTTGCTCTCCTCCGCTCAGCGCGGTCTGGATCAGCAGGCTGCGTCCCAGTCCAGCCTGCAAAATCACCAGCAGCAGGCTTTGGCGATCCTGGGATCTTCCCGCGCCCGCGAGGCGTTTGATTTGAGTCGCGAATCGGAAGCGACGCGGGATCGCTACGGCAGGAATATCCATGGACAGTCTGTTCTACTGGCCCGAAGGTTGATCGAACACGAAGTACCACTGGTCTCGGTAAACTGGCACAACGACGGAAAGAACTTCTGGGATACGCATGGCGACAACTTCAATCGGTTGAAGACCGAGTTAGCGCCACCGGCGGATCTGGCATTCACGGCTTTGCTGAGCGATCTGAAGGAGCGAGGGATGCTGGAGGATACGCTGGTGGCCTGGGTAGGGGAGTTCGGAAGGCGACCGCAGATCACAGCGGCCAATGCGGGTCGCGAGCATTGGCCCTACTGCTACAGTGGCATTCTGGCCGGTGGGCCGGTGCGCGGTGGAGTCGTCCATGGCGCCAGCGACCGGCATGGGGCCTACCCCAAAGAGCATCCAGTCAGCCCGCTCGACTTCGCCACCACCATGTTGCATGCTCTGGGAATCGAGCCGACTCAGACACTCTACGATCGCGAAGGTCGTCCTCACTTCGCCGGTGGTGGCAAGGTGGTCGAGTCGATTTTCTGATCGAAGCGGCTGCCGATCGCCTGCAAGCCGTCGCGCGCACCACCTTCGCTTGTCGGTGATTCCTGCTCGGTCAGCCGTCGCTTCGCTTTTTCGTCAATTGATTCAGATACTCCGAGTATTTGCTTTTTCCCATCGCATCAGCAGCGGCTTGCAGTTGCTGATCGGTGATCCACCGGTTGTCCCATGCGATCTCTTCCAGGCAGGCGATTTGCAATCCTTGTCTCTCCTGAAGCGCTTCCACGAAATTGCTTGCCTCGATGAGGCTGCGATGGGTTCCGGTATCCAACCATGCAAAACCACGGCCAAGTTCATGGACCTTCAACTGCCCTAACTCCATGTAGATCCGGTTCAGATCGGTGATTTCCAGTTCCCCTCGCGGCGAAGGGCGAAGAGTTCTGGCGAACTGACAGACGCGGTGGTCATAGAAATAGAGCCCAGGAACTGCAAAACTGCTTTTGGGTTTCTTCGGCTTTTCCTCCAGGGACTGGGCCACTCCGGTCGCCGAATCATACTGAACTACGCAATAACGGTCGGGATCCCGCACGGGATAAGCAAAGATCGTTGCTCCCGGGTCGTTACTTCGGCTCACCGACTGAAGAAGCTGCTTGAATCCTTCACCATAAAAGAGGTTATCCCCCAGGATCAGGCAGGATGGTCGTCCGTCGATGAACGGCTCAGCTAGCGTGAATGCCTGAGCTAGTCCCTCGGGCTTTAGCTGCACGCACCAGGACAATCGAATCCCGAACTGATTTCCATCCCCCAGCAACCTTTGAAAGGCAGCTTGATCGTGCGGGGTGGTGATGACGAGGATCTCCCGAATCCCTGCCAGCATCAGCACCGACATCGGGTAGTAGATCATCGGCTTGTCATAGATCGGCAGCAGTTGCTTGGAGACAGCCATGGTGACCGGATGAAGCCGCGTTCCGCTTCCACCGGCCAGGATGATGCCGACTCGCTCATCGCCAGGACCTCCCTTTTTCGACTCGTTCATCCGATCCTCATTTCGTCTCGGGCGCCCATCGAACTTCCCTGCCAAACAGCTGGATACTCGATCGCCCTATCGCCCGGGGGCGGAAAACGATCGGCTACAAGCGTTGCAACCTCTGTCATTCTTCCCACCGCAACTGCAATCCCTGGCGCTCCAGCGAGTACTGTCCGGAGAGGATCGCCTGCCACCACTCTTCGTGGTCCAGGTACCACTGCACGGTTTCCTTCAGGAGCTGCTGGTGATTGGAATCTGGTTGCCAATCGAGTTCGGCTTTCAGCTTGCTGGCATCCACCGCATAGCGATGATCATGACCTGGACGATCGGGCACGAAGGTGATGAGCGATTCGTGGCTGCTTCCATCGGCGATCGGTCTCAATTGATCCATGATCCCGCAGATCTTCTTTGCCAGCGCCAGATTGGTCATCTCGTTATTGCCTCCCACAAGGTACGTCTCGCCGATGCGTCCCTTCTCGACGATTCTTTCGATCGCCTTGCAGTGATCGAGAACGTAAAGCCAATCGCGCACGTTTTCGCCTCGACCATAAATAGGAATCGACTCTTTTCGAAGGCACTTGAGAATCACCGTCGGGATCAGTTTCTCAGGAAACTGAAAAGGGCCATAGTTGTTGGAGCAATTGGTGATGAGCGTGGGCAACCCGTAGGTGGAATGCCACGCCCTCACCAAGTGGTCGGACGCAGCTTTGGTGGCCGAGTAGGGCGACCTGGGATCGTAAGGGGACCGCTCCGAGAACAAACCCGCAGCGCCCAGTGTGCCAAAGACTTCGTCGGTTGAAACATGGAGGAAACGAAACGCATCGGCTTTGGATCGGTCGGCCTGTGCCAGATACCGTGCAGTGGCGTGCAGCAGATGAAATGTCCCAACGACGTTGGTGTGGATGAAAGGGGCAGGACCTTCGATCGATCGATCGACATGACTCTCGGCCGCCAGATGCAAGACCGCATCGGGCTGATAGCCTTGAAGAAGATCCAAGAGTCCATCGCTAGAGCGAAGATCGAGCCGCTGGAACTGATAATTCGGATGCCCCTGAATGTCGCTCAGCGACTGCAGGTTACCGGCATACGTCAATGCATCGATGTTGAGCAGATGATGCCCAAGCCCGATAAGGTACCGGATGAGGTTGGATCCGATGAATCCTGCTCCCCCTGTCACCACAAAGCGTTTCATGGCTCTCCATTCGACCTTCGCCTGGATGATTCCAACAAAGCTGCTCCAGTTCGCCCCAGCTTACTTTGGCTCGATTCCATTTTCCTGTTGGCTTTTGCGGCTGATCCCGATCGATCGGACCACCTCCACCGGACTCGAGGCGCTGAGGAAAGCGATCGCGGCAGTGGTGCAGCGTCGAACCGGACCCCAATCCAGTCTGGTCAGGGGGAATCCGAATCTCCCAGCGAGTAGTCCTTCATTTTTTTATGCAACGTATTTCTGTTGATTCCCAGACGCGTCGCCGTCTTGGTCTGCACTTGCTGGCATGCATCCAGCACCTGCGCGATGAGTTCCTTCTCGATGCGGTCGACCACCTTAGCATGAAGATCTTCAGCATCGACGGGCGCCTCCTCCAGACCGCGACGAACCACCAAGGGCACCAGTTGTTCGAAATCAGCTCCTGCCAACCACGCCACATCCCCCGTCGAGTTCTCTTTGGCGCCGATCAGATATTCGGGTAGTAGATCGATCGATAGGCGATCTGACTGCGCCATCACCACCGCCCGTTCGATGTAGTTCTGCAGCTCGCGCACATTGCCTGGCCAGTGATAGGCCTGGAGAGCCTTCAGCGCCTCGGGATCGATCTCCTGGATCTTTCGATCGTTGGCTTGGTTGTAGTGGCGAAGGAAAAACGCGACCAGATCGGGGATATCCTCACGGCGATCGCGGAGTGGAGGGATATCGATCGGCACGACGTTCAGACGCCAGTAAAGGTCTTCGCGAAAACGTCCCGCGGCGACTTCATCGGCGAGGTTGCGATTGCTGGCCGCGATCACGCGCGTGTCGACGGTGATCGTCTGGGTATCCCCGACGCGTTCGAATTCCCGCTCCTGCAAAACGCGCAGAAGCTTCACCTGCAGCAGCAGGGAAGTGCTGTTGATTTCGTCGAGAAAGATACTTCCCGTGTGCGCGGCTTCGAATCTCCCAGTGCGGTTGTTGACCGCGCCGGTGAAAGAGCCTCGCACATGCCCGAATAACTCGCTCTCCAAAAGGCTCTCACTGAGCGCCCCGCAGTTGACTTTCACAAACGGCGCCGAAGCCCGTCGGCTCAGCCGATGGATCGCCGTCGCAATCAGTTCTTTCCCGGTGCCGGTCTCACCAAGCAACAGCACCGACGCGTTGCTTTGAGCGACGCGCTGCGTCTTCTCGAAAACCGCCTGCATGGCAGGCCCGGCTCCGATGATCCCCGCCAGCGGCGGTCCATCCTCGGGGTAGGCGTTCGAACCGTAGCGCACCATGAGCGATCGGGGCCTGTGTCAGTTGGAGGTATTCTTCGATGTCTGGGAGACTGGCAGGATCTTCTTGTCATGATCCAATTGATTCGATTCCCATTCAACCCGTCCATCCCAAAGCTCCTGTCGCCAGCGATCGGTGCCTGCCGGACGCTGATTGGACGGCTTGCTGGCCACTTCCGCCAAAATGCGGTCCGCGACTGCCTTCCACTGCCATCGCTGCGAGGCGTCGATGGGAGCCCCCCCGGCCAGCCTCTGGCACTGCTGCCAGATCTGATCCATCGCTTCGATCGACCCCGGCATCGGCGCCCGAAACAACCGAGGTGTTTCTGCCAGCACCCACTCCTGCGTCTCCGGTATCTCGTTCGACAGCAACCCGATCGGGATGTCGCGCGTCCTTCGATGAGCCCTGAGTTTCTGAACCCACTGCGCTTCGCTCAAATCCCCAACTCCGATTCGATCGACCGCAAGGATCGCTTCCACCGGATGCGGCTGTTCCACCCAACGCAGGAGTTCACGAGCATCGTTCACTTCGGCGGTTCGAATCCCCAGCGGCTTGAGCGCCCTGGTCGCAATGCTTCGCAGCGACGCGTCGCGACCAGCGATCAGCACCAGCGGCGCTCCCTCCAGCTTCGACATCTCCTGAAGATTATCAGCGATCGCCTGACTGGCTCCCGCCACCGTGCCAGCTCCTGCTAGCCAGCGTGAAGCCAATTGGCTGGTGGCCGCATAGCGGTGCGCCATCGCTCCATGCCTAGCGGCGTCGACCAGACTTCCAGCGATGGCATCCGAGGGAACTTGATCGTTGCTGTGCAGCGATTCCATCTGACGCAGCGTCTGGTAGGCGGCGCGCGGCAGCACCCAATCGCCGGCCGCCTGATAAACCTGGGGCCAAAGGGTCACCGAGTTCCATCGGTCGTGTGGCACTAGCGACTGAAGGGCGACGATGGGGTCGGATTGCGAGGCCGGAGGGAACTGAGCCAGCGCTTCCAGAGCAAGTGCCATCGGCAGTGCGGCGCGGTCCTCGGGAAGGTCGGCGCTGCGAAGCATCATCAGCGCGGTCTGCAACGTCTGACCGGCCGCCAACTGCCGCTCATCACCCACCACCTCCTGCAGTTTGCCTCCATCGATCCGCCAGACAGGTCGGTCGGCCGGGATATCGGTTTGCGAAGCGATCTTCCATGCGTGGAACTGATCCTTCAACTGCTGCCCCAGCCAGCTAAGCGTTTCCGTCTGGCCAGGAAGATGGCCAATCCGCGATTCCACCACACTGGCCAGGTAACTGCGGGTCGGGGGATCCAACTGGGCGTCATAGATCCCGGAGACCAACTGCGGCAGATAGCTGGCACCCGGCATCGCGGCGAGAATGGGCAGAAGACGCTGGCGGGCTTCCGGGATGGCTAGCGCGTGAGCCGCCTTGGCCGCAGCAACTCCCTCCGATTGAAACTCCCGAAGCGTCCCACCCACTGCCTGAACCGGCACCTTCGGCTCAGTCATCGACTGCTGCAGAAGGTATGCCAGTCCTGTCGACCCAGCCGACATCAATCCCAGGGCCCCTTCCTTGCGAGTTGCCAATCGGCTATCCGAAAGTTTGTCCCAATGTTGCTTCAGCAGTTTTGGATCTCGCGATGACAGGCTAGCCTGTTCGAGGATGCGATCGATCCAGCTTTGCTGCTCTTCCGGAAGCGACGATCCGGCGACGCGGCGTGCCGCCAACCAGCTATCGGCTCCTATCTCCGAAACCATGTCGGCCGCTTGGTCAGGTGTCAGGGGTCGGTCGATCCATGGTGCGATCCAACTGGCCAGATCTTCCCATGCCTGAAGGCGACTGAGATAGAGCACACCTCGTGCCAGCTCGCGGTGATTGCGAGCCGGTTGCTGGCGAAGATTCCGAATGACTGGATCTGGGGACCACTCCGCTTGGCTTGGCAGCGTGGCGCGATTCCCAGACGCTCCCTGAGGTGCCACCGTTCCCGCAGCCGCTGCCGGCGCCCCGAATGGGTCCTCTGCCGCGCTTGCCGCCGGATCACCAAAGGGATCCTCCTGCGCCTGAATCACCCCAGTGGCATGCAGCATCATCGCGATGGCAAGCAGCCTCCAGCTGATCATCGCATGAAAACGAATGCTGGATCTCTTGGAGCCGCATGGAACGGCGCAACGAGTTGGGAAGCCTAGGAGCGACCTTTGAAGGTGTTTCAGCATGATCAGAAAAATCTCTCCAGAAAATCTCTTGGGTCTGGCTGCTTTCAGTTCTGGATCGTCTCAAGTTTTTCGAGATTGGGATCGTTGGGTCGAGCGTCCAAGCGAGCGGTCCAGGCGGCGATCTGATGAGCCACCTGCTGAGGATGACTGGATCCGTAACTTTGGTAGGCGTGGACTGCCGCATCGGCACCCATCGATGCACGGAGCGCCTGCTGCCATGTGGCATCGCTTAGTCTAGGATCGATCGCCCCGATCGCCTCGTCCGGCAGTTCTGCGAGCGGTACATGGCGCTGCATCGCGGCATGCACCAGTGCGCCCACGATATGATGAGCGGTGCGCTGTGGCATTCCCAGGACGATCAATTTCTCCATCACCGTCGTGGCATCCAGATAACCGTGCTCCAGCCTCGCCTGGATCGCTGGTTTCTGGAGCGTCGATTGCTGGACGATAGGAATCGCCAGCTCCAGGCAGGCTTCCACTGTGTCGAAGGAATCGAAAAGCGGAAACTTGTCTTCCTGTAGGTCTCGGTTGTACGCAAGCGGGAGTCCTTTGATCAGCACCAGCAGCGTCTGGAGATGGCCGATCACGCGCGCCGACTTGCCACGCGTCAACTCCAAGGTGTCCGGATTGATTTTCTGAGGCATGATCGAACTGCCGGTGCAGAATCGATGAGGCAGCTTGAGGAATCCGTATTCGACGGTCGACCACAAAATCCACTCCTCCGCCCAGCCGCTCATGTGCGCCGCGATCAGCGAAAGCGCGAAGGTCGATTCGATGGCGAAATCTCGATCGCTGCTGATATCGATACTGTTGGCGGCCACCCCCTCGAACCCCAGTTCCTTGGCGACCCAGTGGCGATCGATTGGAAGGCTGGTGCCTGCAACAGCGGCTCCGCCCAAAGGGCACTGATTGACCCGCCTTCGCGCGTCCAGCAGCCTTTGCCGATCTCGCTCCAGTTTCTCGATATAGGCTAGCCAGTAATGCGCTGCCAAAACTGGTTGAGCGCGCTGCAAATGAGTGTAGGCCGGAAGAACAATTCCTTCATCGATCTTGCATCGTTCCAAGAAGGCTCGCTGCAGATCGGTAAGCAGTCGGACCACGCGATCGATCGCATCGCGCGTCCAAAGTCGCAGATCGGTGGAAACTTGGTCGTTGCGGGACCGGCCTGTGTGCAGTTTCCGCCCCACATCTCCCAACTGATCGATCAACGCCTGCTCCACATGCATGTGGATATCTTCTAGCTCGATCCGATGCTGCAGTTCACCCCGTTCGATTCTTCCGCCGATCTCCTCCAGGGAAGTGACGATCTGGCTAGCTTCCGAATCGGTGAGAATGCCTTGACGGGCGAGCATGAGCGCATGGGCGATCGATCCGCGCAGATCGTACCGGGCCAGCCGGTGATCCTGGCTGATGCTTTCACTGAAGCGGGCCAATCGCTGGTCGGTCCCCGAATCAAAAACGCCACTGCGCGAAGGACTCTCACCCATCCATATCGACTTTCGTGTTCGAGCGGGGCCGGCCATCTTGCCGGCTCCCACCTCGATTCCCATGGAACCCCAGTCCGCCTCATCCTGAGACCGGCTACCTCGCGAAAATGACTCGGCCTTCGCCACCCACCGGCCTCACTGCACCGGCCCCTCTGAGTGGCGCGACGTGCGCCGGATGACTTGCACGCCGCTTCGACCGGAGCATCGTCCGCCACCCCGCGCCACATCACCTACGATGTCAGAATAGTCTGAAATCGACTCGGGAGAATGCCGAATAACCCGAACAGTCCGATCGCAACGAACAGAGAGCCTCCAGCGAGGGTTCCATCGTGAAATTCGCTTTGGCGGATTTGTTAGGCTAGATTGGCCGAAAGACTCCTGCTGGTCGAAGGAGCAGTGGGTCGCCTTGCCGGAAAAACGTGATTCAGAAAGGTTGCACGATGTTCGATCGACACCCAGGCCGCTGCCGGGCAATGGCGCTGGCTCATGGCCTGCTCTCCATGGCGTTACTCCTGTTGCAGATTCCCCTTCCGATGGCGGCCGCCGACCAGCCCGCTGCTGCCGATTCGGAGTTGAAGCGCCCCAATATCGTTTTCATTTTTTCGGATGACCTGACCTGCCAGGCGATTAGCGCCTACGGAGAAGCGCGAAAGCTGCTCCAGACGCCTCACATGGATCGCATCGCACGCGAGGGGATGCGATTCGATCGCTGCATGGTCACCAATTCGATCTGCGGACCCAGTCGAGCGACGGTGCTGACGGGCCTGTACTCGCACAAGAATGGTTTTTTCAACAACACGAATAGCCGCTTCGATGGTCAGCAGCAGACGTTTCCCAAGTTGCTGCAGAAGGCTGGGTACCAGACGGCACTGATCGGAAAGTGGCATCTGGTCTCGGAACCGACAGGATTTGATCACTGGCAGATTCTTCCGGGCCAGGGGATCTACTACAACCCACCGATGAATCGGATGGGAGAGAAGTTGACCGAGGTAGGTTATGTCACCGACCGGATCACCGATCTGAGCCTCGAGTGGCTGGACAAACGCGACCCCGAAAAGCCATTCCTTCTGATGCTTCAGCACAAGGCTCCCCATCGCGAGTGGGCTCCTCCGATTCGCCATTTGGGGTTCAACGAGGATGAACCTTTCGCCGAACCACCCACGCTATTCGACGATCTAGAGGGGCGTCAGCGAGCCGTGAAGGATCACGACATGGGGATCGACCGGACGTTCACCGATCTGGATGCGAAATTGCGCACTCCCACCGGCATGCGGCCCAAGGAACTTGAAGAATGGAATGCGTACTATGCGTCGAGGAATCAGGCGTTCATCGAAAAAAATCTGCAGGGCAAGGAGCTGATCAAGTGGCGCTACCAGCGTTACATGCACGATTATCTAGGATGCGTCAAAGCGGTCGATGAAAGTGTCGGACGGGTCCTCGAGTATCTGGATCAGCATGGCCTTGCCGAAAACACCCTGGTTGTCTGCACATCGGATCAGGGGTTTTTCCTCGGCGAGCATGGCTGGTTTGACAAGCGATGGATCTTCGAGGAATCGGCGCGCACGCCCCTGCTGGTGCGCTGGCCCGGAGTGACGCGCCCAGGATCTCACTCTGAAAAAATCGTTTCCCTGATCGATTTTGCGCCGACGTTTCTTGATGCCGCTGGTGTCCAGCCCGCCCAGCCAATGCAGGGAACCAGCCTACGGCCATTGCTTGCCGATCCAAAGCTTACTGCCTGGCGCGATGCACTCTACTACCACTACTACGAGTACCCAGCACCCCATCGAGTCCAGCCGCACCGGGGAGTGATCACCGAACGGTACAAGCTGGTCCATTACTACACCGATGGGGATTCCTGGGAGCTGCTGGATCGACTCGCCAACCCGGAAGAAACGCGGAGCTTTTACGCAGATCCGCAGTATGAGGCGGTGGTCCGGGAGTTGAAGGAGCGGCTGGAGGGTTTAAGGACGCAGGTGGATGATCGAGCCGATCCACCGCAGGAAGCGTTCGGAAACCAGCCATTCCCGAAGAGTGCTACTGAATGATCACTTATCTTCAAACCCTTCGGCGTCGAAGGAAAAATGGGGACGAATACGAGGGCGTTGTCCGAGTCGGCTGAAGTTTGGCATTGCAACACCAGCGGCGCAGGGTCATTCTGGTGAGGTGTCGGAGGGTTTGGATCTGGAGTTTCCCAGGGTTTTTTCGTCGCGTGTTTGCATCGGCTCTGTATTGCATTGCGGTTTGGGTTGCCAATCTTCTGGCGACTGTTTTTCTTCCGATTCCCGGAATTGGCATGGTGGCCGCCGGAACGGTGGTTTTTGGTGCGACGTTCACGCTGCGGGATCGGGTGCATCATCAAGGCAAACGCTGGGTGTACGCGATGATCGCCGTCGCTGCGGTGGGAATGGTTCTTCAGAATCTATTCCTTCAGGTACCGATGCGTATCGTCCTGGCGTCGCTGGTGGCGATTGTGCTGAGCGAAACGGCCGACACGGAGATCTACCATCGACTGCTGCACCGATCGTGGTGGATGCGCGTGGCAAGTTCCAATGCCCTCAGCATTCCACTGGACAGCTTGATCTTCAACGCCATCGCGTTCGCGGGAGTTTTCTCCTGGAAGGTTCTGTTCAGCTTGGTGGTTGGCGAGATTCTGGTCAAAGCAATCGCCAGCGCGGCTGTTGCCTGGCAACTGGATCGAAACCAAACGCAAAGGCCGATTGCCGCCTCCTCCTGACCGCTCCCGTTGGCCACCACTTCCAGATAAAGGATCGCCACATGTCGGGCGACCGACCACCCCGCAAACCTGGCCCCAGAGGGCAGGGCCCTTATCGGCCATCGAAGCATGGGCCCCCAGCCAAGAGGCCAAACCCCTATCAACGCGGCCCCCAGGGTGACCGAGCGGGTCGACCTGGATCTGGGGGCGATTCGAATCGATCGGACTTGGATCGATCCAGTTACCAATCCGATCCTTCAATGCCCTCCGATCGTCCACCGGCCTCTGGCCTGCCAGCGCGGGGTCGATCGGTCCCCCTATGCCTCGACCAGCAACCCCTAGGTTGCCCATCGGACGAATCGATGGCGACGGTTTATCTAGGGCGGGCAACCATGCAGCCGAATGTGTTTCGCAAGAGGATCGAGCGGGTGGAGGGGACGATGGCGACGGGCGACTGGGTTCGCGTCTGCCATTTAGAGCAACCGGAAGCGAAGGTTTTTGCCTACGGTCTTTATAACGAACGCTCTGAGATCCCGGTGCGACTTGCCAGCTGGTGGGGCCAGCGGCCCGATGAAGCCTATTGGGATCGGCTCTTGGATCAGGCCGTGGAGCTGCGGCACCAGTGGCTGGGGTTGCCCAAGCTGACGGATGCCTATCGCGTGATCCATGCGGAGGCGGATGGATTTCCGGGGCTGGCCGTCGATCGTTACGGCGATGTCTTGAGTGCCGAGGTTTTCTCGATGGCGATGTACCTTCGCTGTCGAAGCGTGATGGAAGGGCTTTCGCGACGGCTTGGTACCCGCCACTGGCTGGTGCAGCCAAGCCCGCTGTTCCATCGCCAGGAAGGGTACGACGTCCCGGCGTTCGATTCCGGGGAGCTTCCTAAATGGGTGCAGGTCCGCGAGGCTGAGGCAAAGTTTCGCATCCAGTTTGAATCGGGGCACAAGACGGGGTTCTTTTGCGATCAGCGAGACAACCGATTGCGACTGAAGGAGCTCAGCCCCGGTCGCAGCGTGCTGGATCTCTGCTGCTACACCGGAGGGTTTTCCGTTCAAGCGGCCTTAGGGGGAGCTTCCGAGGTGATTGGAGTCGACCTGGATGAAGCCCCGCTTCAGCTGGCGAAAAAGAATGCCGATGTCAATCAGGTGCGCGTTCGCTACTCTCAGTCGGATGCCTTCGCCTATCTTCGAGATCTTCTCCGTACCGGCAAGCAATTCGATATCGTCGTGCTCGATCCTCCCAAGCTGATTCGCAATCGCGACGAGCATGAGGAAGGGGCGAAGAAGCACTTCGATTTGAATCGTCTGGCGATCCAGCTGGTCAAAACCGGCGGCTGGATGTTGACATGCAGCTGCGCGGGACTTTTGAGTTGGGACGAGTTCTACGATCTGGTCAGCAAAGCTGCCAGGGCAGGGGGTTGGGATGCCGATGGGGTATGGCAACCTCCCAGACGCGTGCAGATCGTCAGCCGCACCGGTGCTCCGCCAGATCACCCCGTCGCCAGCCACTGCCCTCAGTCGGAGTATCTCAAGAGTCTGTGGCTGAGAGTCTACTGATCGGGTCACTCCGATCGGGCAATCTGGAGGCAGGGAATCTCACGTCCCTCCGGGCAGAATGGTCCGCAATGGATGGACCTGAAAGAGAAAGCCCTCCCCGCTCGTTCCTC
>JBJSWM010001065.1:0-4593 GCA_046085865.1 Pirellulaceae bacterium | reverse complement strand
ATCGATCCCCTGGAGGACGCGATGGAGACCGGGGCGTCGTGTCAGTCGCTGGAAAGTCGATTCGCTGAGCGTATCCAGGCTGATGTTGAGTCGATCGAGACCTGCGTGGCGGAGTTCGTCCACCTGGTCGGCCAGCAGCATGCCGTTGGTGGTCAGTGCGATCTCCAGCGAGGGTTCGATCTGGCTGAGGCGCCGCACGAGGTCGGCGAGGCCAGGACGCATCAGGGGTTCGCCTCCCGTCAACCGCACCTTATGCACGCCACAGCGCGCCAGGATCTGAACTAGGCGTGCCACCAGCGGAAAGGGAAGCCACTGTTGGCTGGGGAGAAAGGTGACATCCTCGGCGGGCATGCAGTACTGGCAGCGAAGATTGCATCGGTCGATGACGCTCAATCGCAACGACGAATGGATGCGTCCCAGGGAATCGACCAGTGGAGCGGTGGGAGAGTTTGTCTTGGTGCCGGTTCCGTGGGTGGTGGAGCTTGGCAGGGAGCCATTGGGCTCCATCGCAAGCGGCAGGACCGGCAGTTGTCGCAGCGACCTACTCATCGCAGGGCTCCTTCGACTCCATCCGTTTCGGATCGGGATGAACCCATCGTCCAGTGGTTGGCTGGGGAGCGACTTGGTTGGGAGGAGGTAGTTCTTTTTTCCAGATGGGGACCTGCTCTTTGATCGTATCGATCAGCCAGCTTGCGGCCGCGAAGGCAGCTTTTCGATGGGGGGATCGAACCAGGATCGCGATGCTCGATTCACCGACCTCGACCTCGCCCAGGCGATGAACGATCCAAACCTGTTCGATCCTCCACTTTTGCCGCGCCATCGCCTCCAGTTGTTCCATCAGCTCCAGCGCCATCTGTCGATAGCCTTCGTAGAAGAGCGAATAGGTTTCCTGATCGCCGGTCCAGCGTCGCGTGGTCCCAAGGAACAGAACCGCAGCCCCTGTTCTTTCATCGCAAGACAGGTCCATCAGCCTCTGGATATCGATTCGCTGCTCGGTCAGTTCCACCACAACTGGGATTCCTGGAAGATCGATCGCACGGCAGGTCGAAGGCAAGCTTTCGATGGAGCGAAAGCGATTTTGGTCGTCTGCACCCAACGGGTTCATCGTAGCGGCAGTGGATGGGCGAGGGTAGGTTTGAGCCAGTCATCCACCGCTGACCGGAGGGATTACGGCGATTTCTGTCGCGGATTCGATTCGGTCTTCGTCAGCCACAAAGCATCGATCGACCGCCAGGCGACTGACGGCCAGCCATCTGTCGAGTTGCGGATCAAGTTGCGAGAGGATTTTTCGCAGCGCTGAGGCGGTCGTCGGCATGGGGGTTTGGATCGTGACTTGATCGGATCCGACAGCCTCGCGCACGGCAGCGAAGAGAAAAACCGGTAGCTCGACCGTGGCATGGGATGTCGGGAGGTCCATCGTTGCGGTAGTCCATGGAGAAGGGGGGCATCGACCGGGAGGGTTGGTGTCAGCGGACGACGAGGCCCTGGTGTTGGCTGTCGATCCACTTTTTGACTTCTGGCATCAGGCCATAGGCATGGGCGAGGATGGCGATGGGGTGGATGGTGGGCCGATCGGAACCCTGTTCCATCTGGAGTTTGCAGGCGCTGCATTCGGTGCTGCCGATTGTCACTGAGGGATCCTGCGTTTTTTGGATCAAGCTGCGGCCGATGCGAAGGCTGGTCCGGAAATTGGCTCGCTTCAATCCGAAGGTGCCGGCCATTCCGCTGCAACCAGCGTCCGCCTGCATCACCTGGATGCCGGGGATCATCTTCAGCAGATCGGTCCCAGGCTGCTGCCCCTTCAGCGCGCGAAGGTGGCATGGCAGGTGGTAGAGGACTCGAGCCTCCAGGGGTTGGAAGTCGAGTTCCATCTTTCCTTCCTGATGGAGTTGCCAGAGGTAGCTTCCGGCGTCCCAGCTGTGGGCGGCGACCAGGCGGGCATCCTCGTTATCGATCAGATGCAGATACTCGCGCTGCAGGCAGAGGGTTGCGGAAGGTTCGGTGGCGACGATCTGGTAACCCTGCCGCACCGATTCGGCCAGTTGTCTCAGCAAGGGCCGAATCTTCTTCCTGGCGCGTTCGATGTCTCCCATGGCGATATGGGTCATCCAGGAGGGCCCTTGGAACGAAGGGACAAAGACATTGATTCCTTGATGCTGCAGCACCTGCACCAGCGATTGGGCAAGAACGGGATTGTGCCAGTTGGCGTAGGTGTCGACGAAATAGAGAACGCGGGGCCCCTGGGATTTCCTCGGTCGATGCAGTCGCCGCCTTGTCGCCCAGCGCAGGAAACTTTGCTGAGCGATCTGGGGCAGTCGGCGTCCCTGCGCGATGCCGGTCGATTTTTCCAGCAGCCAACGCATCTTCGGGTTCCCGAGACTCCAGTTGGCCAGATTCGGAAAACGCTGCGCGATGGCGACGAACAGATCGAGTCGTGCCAGCAGCCGATCCTGAATGCTGAGTCCATGGGTTGCGACATGCTGGGCCTTTAGTTCGATCGCCAATTTCGGGATATCGACCGAGGCGGGGCAGTCGATACGGCACTGATGGCAGCCAAAGCAGCGATCGGCGATTCGCTTCAGTTCATCGCTTTCGGCAGCCGCCGGATCGATGGCACCGGTCAGCAAGCCACGCATCAGATTGGCCATCGCGCGCGGCGCGGACTCCTCTTCGCGGCTGGCGCGGAACATCGGGCACATCCGTTCTCCCGGAGCACTGGTACGGCAACGACCGCATCCATTGCATGCCTGGGTGACGTGAGCCAGATCGTTTTCGACGGGCCACTGGAGCACCGGGAGCACGCCGCGCTTGGGACCAGGAGGCGTTTTGGGAAGATCATCCCCCTGCGATGGACGCGACCTGAGATTGGCCGAAGCGGCGGTGCGCGTGGCAGGGCCGCTGACCAGCTGGCGTCTCAGATTGTCGGTGACCCGCTGGGGTGCATCGGTGATCAACTTGCCAGGATTCAGGATCCCTTCCGCGTCGAACCATCGCCGAATCTGCCGACAGATCGGGAACCATGCGCCCAGCTGCTTCCGCGAGTACCAGGTGCGGGAAAGCCCCATCGCATGCTCCCCTGCAACCACCCCCCCTAGCTCCATCACCTTCTCATACAACCGATCGGCTAGGCGATGCAGTTTCTCCTGTTCGGCCGGCTGCCTCAGGTCGATGAAGGGACGAATGTGAACCTGCCCGTGCGCTGCATGCGCGAAGACGGTCGCCATCACCCGCTCGGACTTCAGGATCGCGTAGACCTCCTGCAGGAATTCGGGCATCTTCTCGTAGGGCACCGCCGTATCGTCGATGCAAGGGATGGGGCGGTTTTCTCCTTTGAGCTGATAGAGGCGCGGGACGACGCGTCGGCACAATCGCCAATACAGATCGCGCTGCGCTGGATCGACGACGATGCGCGACGACAGCAGCTCGGGACACTCCCTCTGAAGCTGATTGACCAGATCGCGCAGCTGATTGCGAGCCGCTTCGTTGTCCTCGCCCTGCATCTCCACCAGCAGCATCGCTTCCATGCCGCGAAAGAGCATCGAGGAGAAAGCCGGTTCGGTCTCCCGAGCGATTTCAATCAGGCGGCGATCGAGCATATCGCAGGCGGAGATGGGGGCGCGCCGAGCGACGATGGCGGCTCGTGCTGCAAATTCAACGCGGTCGAAGAAAAGCAATACCACCGCGCGACCCTTAGGCAACTCCTCCAGCCTCACCGTCGCCTCGGTCATCAGGCTGAGCGTTCCTTCGGCACCGCTCTGCAGTCTCGCCAGATCGATGGTGGTGTCGTCCCAGCAGCGGTCGATTCGGTAGCCGCAGCCCCGCACCAGATCTCCCCAGGGACGTTCCGACAGAACCTCCCTTTGGCTGCTCAAGTACTGACCGACCTGCCGAGCCAGACGCTGGACGCAGTCCCCTTCATCCAGCAGGCCATGCCATCGATGCTTCGCCAGTTCCCCCAATTCTCCGGGGACCAATACCGCCTGCATCGATTCCAGCGTGTCCCCCGCCGATCCATAGCGAAGCCAATGGCTGCCCGAGGTGTCCATGGCGATGGCGCTGCCGATGGTGGTCACCGATCGCGTCGCAGGATCGGGGCCATAGAGCAACCCTTGGCGGGCAAGAAGGCGATTGAGGTCGGCGATCACCAAACCTGGCTGCACCCGAGCCAATTTCTGCTCGCGGTCCACCCAGATCAGCCGCCGCATGTATCGGGAAAAATCGATCACCAGGCCCGGGCCGATCGACTGGCCCGCCAGTCCCGTGCCGCCGCCTCGCGCCTGCAGAGGGATCTTATTCTCCGCTGCGTACTGGATGCACTTCTGCACGTCGTTGGCGTGTCTTGGACGGACCACTCCCAGCGGCTGGATTTCATAGATGCTGGCGTCGCTGGCATAAAGCTGGGCGCGCAGGGGATCGCAGTAGACATCCCCATCCAGCAGTCCACGCAAGTCGGCTTCGATTCGAGTGCGGTCGCCATCGATCATGCACCTATCATCCTCCCCCAGGCAAGATCCTTCCAGCCCCCACCAAGCCTACAACGGGCTGGGCAGGTTTTCCTCAACCGCACTGGCCTCTCCAGAGCGATCGGGCCTC
>JBJSWM010001064.1:0-2076 GCA_046085865.1 Pirellulaceae bacterium | reverse complement strand
GCCAGTTGGCGATCAAGCCACGACCCCAGCAGCCCGGGGGCGACCATCACCAGGAGAACCGCCAAAACGCGCGAAACCCAGTCGATGGCTCCGGCCGCGGCGATTCTAGGTCGCGGAGATTGACTGGAATTTGCTCCGTCTCCCGTGGCTTTCATCGATATCCCCTGAAAGTAAGTATACAAAAGATGCTTATTATCTTTTCTAATCGATTTTTATCAGTTGTTCGCATGGTAAATGGCAGTGTACATCTATTTCAAAACTAGGCAATTCTTCATTTGGCAAGCATACTACATCCGTTGCATGTGCCGAGTCGGATCGGAAACGGCGGATGATACGAGAAACAAATCCAACGGTTGTCCAGAGACGAGTTCTTGGAAAAGCTGATTTCCGAGACGGATGAATGCTTCCCGAAGATCGGCTTGGTTCCCCCCAGGGCTTGCCGCCTGGATTCCCGCAGGGCGGTGATAGTCCCAGGTATAGGGTGACAGATTCCCGTTAAAAGACTTTTGATCCGATCGATCCTCGATCCTACAACTCCTACCTTTCCCTCTCCATCCTTTTTTATCTCATGCGAATTGCTAAGCCTATGGCCAGCGCTCCGAAGAAAAAAGCTTCAACTCCCATTCGCAAACCGACGGCTGCTACCAGCCCAAAGGGTCGAGCGTCCAGGCCGGATAGCAAGTCCGGCAGCAAGCCCGTCACCAAGTCCGGTACCAAAGCTGTTACAGCGAAGCAGGAAAAGGTGACCAAGGCCGGAGTGGCGGCCAAGGGAAGTACTTCAGCGGGTGGAAGAAAGGCCACTGTGGTTGGGAAGGCTGCAACCAAACCGGTGTCTCGCCCTGCCGCGCCGTCACCGTCCGCGAAGAAGTCGGGCAAAGTCGTTTCGCCCCCGGTGGTCAAGAAGGCGGTCAGTAAGCCATCGACAGTGGAGCGTCCCAAGCCATCGAAACCGACGGTGGAAAAAGTGCCTGCCGTCAAACCGACCCCGACGCGTGTCATCAAGAAAATCCGGGATATGCAGGCATCCAAGGAACTGAGAAAAGATCTAGCGCAGCCGATTCGCCTGCCAGTCCCCAGTGCTCATACGGTCAGCGATTACTCGCCCGATCCCAAAAAAGATCGGCTCATCCTCATCGTCCGCGACGCCTACTGGCTTCATGCATCCTGGGAGGTGACTCGAAGGAGCGTCGAGCGGGCCAAGGCGGCGCTGGCGGACCATTGGCATTCGGTTCGACCCATCTTGAGACTTTTGAAGGTCGATAATTCCGGCACGACCAACCACTTCGAATCGATCGTTCGGGATATCGAGATCCATGGAGGTGTGCGCAACTGGTACATCGACGTCTCCGATCCCCCCTCGGCCTTTCGGGTGCTTTTGGGTTACGTGGCCACCGGGGATCGATTCCACGAACTGGCCAGAAGCAATGTGGTCACGACGCCAGTACCTGGAAGCGATGAAGCCGTCAGCGCGCATTGGGCTGACATCGCCAAGGATGCTGAGCGGATTTTTGCACTCAGCGGGGGTTACAACGACGAGCGGGAGACGAAGGAACTGCAGGATGTATTCGAGGAGCACTTGAAGCGACCGATGGGCGCCCCGGCTTTGGCCCAATTCGGCAGCGGTGCGGAGGGCTCCTTGCGCCGTCATCGCAATTTTCATTTTGAGCTAGACGCGGAAATGGTCGTCTTCGGCTCCACGCACCCCGATGCCTATGTCACGCTGGGTGGGGAACCGGTCAAGGTCCTGTCTGATGGTACCTTCAGCGTCCGCGTCCCTCTTCCTGACCGGCGCCAGGTATTGCCAGCAACGGCGTGCACCCGAGACGGGGTGGAAGAACAGACCATCGTGATTGCGGTCGAGCGGAACACGAAGGTCATGGAGCCGCTTTCGAAGGAAAATGAGGAGTCTTAATTGCTTCGATTTGCTCGCGACGAAGAGACACCGGCTGCAGAGGAGTCGATCACTTCAACGCTTCTTTCGGATTGTTGCATAAAGGTTCCATCTGTTCAGCGGGCGGTCCAGCCACCATCGACCACCAGCAGGCTGCAGGTGGTGTAACTGGACGCGCGGCTTGC
>JBJSWM010001063.1:0-1206 GCA_046085865.1 Pirellulaceae bacterium | reverse complement strand
GGTTTCCCCTACGACGCCTGTTTCCGGCAAGTTTCAAGAGCTGAAGGTGTCGGAAGCGGTGAGCCAGTTGGTGGCGCCTTTGGGTTTGCAGCTGATCCTCAACGATGGCCAGCTTCCTTTGATCGCTCCAAGTCCCGAGATGATCGGAAAGCGACTCGAACAGCGATGGAAGATCGACGACCTCGGAGATATCGATGCGCAGCAGGGGTGGTGGAAGGCGATAGGGGAGGTGGTGCCCGAGCTGCGGGATTGGTGTCGTATGGAAGATGGAGAGGTGATTTGGGAGCCGAAGGCACCTAGCCCAGCCAAACTGTCGCTCAGCCTGACGCTGGATCGAATCCGAGCGGCGATCGGGAAGCCGCCTCAGTGGAAGTGGGCCGATGGTCAGCTGGAGCGGGGGTATCCCTGGGGAGGTTCGGCCAAGTGGCTTCAAGCGACCGCCAGCAGTGCCTCGCCACAGGATCGACCGTGGGTGCATGCACTGCAGCGAGCTGCCAAGGAGAGCGACATCGATCTGGTGGTTGACTGGAAGGGATTGGCTTCGCATGGAGTGACTCCCAAGTCGTCCGAGACCATCGTTCTACGGAGTCGAACCATTCCCCAGATCTTCAAAAAATATCGAGAGAGGCTGGCGCTGGAGTTGGTGGTGGTGCAACCTGGATTGCTCTACTTGACCATCCCGGAAACGAGGCGTTTGGACAGCCAGGTCTATCTGGTCGCGCTACCCGCAGGCAGCAGTCCGCAAGACCTGGTCCCATCGCTTCGCGCCATCGCGCCGGCCAGTGCATCGATGGAGAGCCTTTTGAGGGTGGTTCCCACGCCCGAGTCCCCATGGTGTCTGGTCCGAACCTGCATGCCGTCGATTGAGCAGCTGGAGTCCTTGCCGCAGGGAAGTGGTAGCTGAGTCGCACGGCGCCAACGACGACCGGATAGGATCTCCTCCCCTCAGGACCTGAATGCCATCATTCAAATGGTGCCACCCACCTTTTGCTTTTTTTGCTGGCATTAGCAAGTGGAAGCGTTGATTCATCGGTATTTGGCTTGGCTTCCGTTGGATCTCACGGAGGCACGGAGACACGGAGGCAGCGAAATTGGTGCCACCTACCCCTTTGCGCTCCCCTCGGGTCCTGAATGCCATCATTCAAATGGTGCCACCCACCTTTTGCGCACCTTTTGCGTTTTTTGCTGGCATTAGCAAGTGGAAGC
>JBJSWM010001062.1:0-1170 GCA_046085865.1 Pirellulaceae bacterium | reverse complement strand
CCCGCATCGAGGTACAGGGGCAACGGGTGATTGGCGTGACCTTGGAGGATGGGACGCAATTGGAAGCCAATCGCGTCCTATCCAGCGCGGGGGTCGTGGAGACGATGCGGCTTTGTGGTGCATCGGCAGCTCCCGCGCTGCCAGAACCAGGGGAACTGTCGTTCATCGAGTCGATCTCGGTGCTGGATCGCCAGCCCAAGGACTTGGGTTGCGACCGAACAATCGTCTTCTACAACGACTCGGAGACGTTCCACTGGAAGCGGCCTCGAACCGAGCTGTGCGATCTTCGAACCGGCGTGATCTGCTCCCCGAACAACTACGAATACGCTACCGAGCGGGGGGAGTTGGAGGATGGCTATATTCGGATTACCACCCTGGCAGATCATGCTGGTTGGGAATCTTTACCGCCGACCGATTATCAGGTTGCCAAATTGGATTGGTATGATCGTTCGATCGCATCGGCGGTGCGGTTTGTTCCTGACTTTCGAAGGCATGTGATTGCTACGGATGTGTTTACACCGAAGACGATACGGCGTTTCACGTCGCATGATCATGGTGCCGTCTACGGGGCTCCAAGAAAGCGTCTGGATGGGACGACGCATTTGGAAAACCTGTTTCTCTGCGGAACAGACCAAGGTTTCGTTGGGATCGTAGGAGCCATTGTCAGTGGGATTTCGATCGCCAACCAGCATTGCCTTAGGGAATCTGGCGGTTGATCGATCGATCGTTTCCTGCCACCTTGTGGATGGTGGTGCGGCGTGACGCCGGAGATGAGCCGCTGGAGACGGATCGCGGATCTTGAAGGTCCTCCGGCAGTTCTTGGATCGCCGCAGTGAAGCGATTGCAACCCACATTCATCCCTTAGCATTGCGACTCCGCTGTGCTGGTGGTGTTAGATCGGTTTTTTACCCTCCCTCAGGGAGGGTCGCTGAGGAGGAACGACGAAGCGGGGAGGGCTCGATCATTGCGAGGTTGAACCGGTAAGTTCTGAGGTGGTTTGCGACGACGGAAAAGACCCTCCCCGCTCGTTCCTCGCGACCCTCCCAAGGGGAGGGTGAAGTTGGATTGCAACTCTGCTGTAGGGGAGGGTGAAGTTTGGTTGGTCGCTCTACTGTGGGGAAGGGTAAGGTCGGCCTTTTTCACCCTCCCCTTGGGAGGGTGAAGTTGGAT
>JBJSWM010001061.1:0-2407 GCA_046085865.1 Pirellulaceae bacterium | reverse complement strand
TCTCAACTCCACTGCGTCTGACAGAGCAGTCGAGGAGCGGGAGACCTCACCCCCTACGAGCGATACCAAGTCGGCGCCCAGTGTGAAGACATCTTGGGGCCACACTTTCTTTTCTGACAGCGAGCGATTTCAGAGGGTTCCCAAGATCCAAGAGCTGCTATTGCCGTTATCCGATGGCGACGAGGCGATCTGGGGAGCCACTGGTCGAGATTCCAAAGGCAACATCTACTTCGGACTTGCCAGCAGAGCCTCCAGCGAATTGAGTGCAGGTCTGTTGCGGTTCACACCACAGACGGGCGGGGTGAGACTTCTAGGCCGCGTCGATGAGGCGCTGAGCGAGGGCGCAGCCGAGCGACAGACATCTCTGCAGGACAAAATCCATAGCAAGTTGTACGAAGCGGCCGACGGACATCTCTATTTTGCGTCCCTGGACGAAACTGGAGAAACCGAAGATGGTATGGCCAACGGAGAGGCTGGAGGGCATCTGATCCGCATCAACTCATCGACTGGAAAATGGGAAAGTGTTTTGCACACCCCAGAGTCGTTGATCTCGATTGGATGTAGCGGGCGCTACATTTACGCCCTGGGTTACTTTGGGTCCAGGATCTATCAATTCGACACCCAAACGCAGGCGTCCAAGAGCGTCCCGATTGCGAGTTATGGCGGCCATCTGTCGAGAAACCTCCTGGTCACCTCATCGGGCCATGTCCTGACGATTCGAGTGACGCCCACGTCACCGGACGATGCGCAACCTGGGACGAATTGGACTACGCCGGTCCCCCAGGATGAGGCCAAAGACCAGATCCAAACCTCTGAAGAGGGGACATCGAGGCGACGCGTTTTGGTTGAACTGGTCGAATGGAATACCGATCTAAAAGAATTGGATGCGTGGCCGCTACCTGGTTACGAAGCCCACGGAACGACTTCATCGCAGGGCATCACCAGCTTTGCATCCCTACGGGACGGCTCTTTGCTGTTCACCACCCAAAATGGCCTGCTTTGGCATCTGCATGCAGTGGATGGAAAGCCAGATCGATTGGAATCGCTCGGCTGGATCCATCCGGAAGGAGAGTCCGCCTCCACAGCCATGTTCGCGCCGACGGGAAGCGACTACCTGATCGCGGTCACCAAGCTCGGCAGGCGATTCGATCTGCTGGTCTATTACCTGAAGCTTCGGGAATCGGTGAAGATGGCTTTGGATCCTTCCAGCAGTCGGCTGCTTGAACGCCCTTTGAACCTGGTCTACGGATCGGAGACGATGGACGATTTCGGAAATGCCTATCTGGCGGGCTGGAAGCGTATGCCAAGTGGTTATGGGCCGTTGGTTCTCCAGTTGCGATGGCGTTGAGAAACCAGTTGTTCCCCCAACACATCACAAAATGCGGAGCCAACGCACTATTGCTCAACCGGGATCATCGCTGCAGGCAAGGACCCCTCAGATGTTGCCGCATCAGCGATGACTTGGGGCTGAGTCAAGTTGAAAGCATGCCCATGGTCGGCGGTGACAATCACCAGCGATTCGTCCCACGCATCCCTCTCTTCGATCCATCGCACAATCTCGTCGAACGCCTTCGCTCCGGATAGGACCGAGCCGATTGAATCATCCAGATTGTTTGCATGATTGGCGCGGTCGATATCTCCCGACTCAACAAGCAACCAAAACCCGTTGGGGTTTCGTTCCAGTCGCCGGATAGCGGCACTGGTCATCTGCTCAAGCGTTGGGTTCTCCTCGATGTCCGCACGCGTGTAAACCTCGGTCCTCTTCGGGGAAACACCGACTGGAATGCAGTCCCCGTTGGCTGTTTGGAACGGGAGGTGGCCATAAGCGGTTCCAAAAAAACCAAGAAGGCGGCTCTGCTCTGCCAGCGATTGATCGACTGCTTCGTTGAGCAATTCTGCTCCCTTTCGGCCACTCGTCCTCTTCACGACTCGGTATTTGCCTCCCGCCTCCACCGAGATCCTTTCCAAATCTGCGTCAGCGATGTACTGATTGCCTGGCTGGAAGTTGGCACCCTGTGACGGATCACGCTTGGTGTTGACGCCAAAACCCGCGCCTATCAAGACATCCAGGCCGGGGAGAGGTTCGTCACGGTGCGAGATCGATCGGAGGCCTAGAAAATCTCGACTGATATCCTGATAGTCATCGCGACTGACGTTGTGAGCATACGCCGCTGCCGTAGTGGCATCACTGATCTCGACACTCGTAACAGCCCCCACCGACATCGCGTAGTCCCGCTGAGCCAAGTGTGCAATCGTGGTTCGCTGTTTGTAGTCCGTCCCGATATTCACCGATCCGTTGAATACTTTGATCCCGGAATGGATGCTAGTTGCAGCAGCAGTGGAATCCGAATAGGCATGTGGAGTCTCCCTGCTGCGGCCCAGCAGATAATCGGGGTCACCCGGTCGA
>JBJSWM010001060.1:0-811 GCA_046085865.1 Pirellulaceae bacterium | reverse complement strand
AGACCGCTTCACCCGAAAGCTTAGCCAGGAAGGTACCCCTGGAATCGAATCAACGGGTCCGGTCCCTCCTGGTATGCCGGAGGCGGTGGACTGAGCCACTGCCGGACCCGATCCTTGATGGCGAAGGCGAAGAAATGGTTTCCCTTTGGGTTGTAGTGGCCGATGTAGTAGCGATCGACATATTCCTTTGCAGTCAATTTGAATGAGTCATATTCGGCCACATGCGCTGGGAGGCTATCCACCCAGGGGATTCCTTTGGTATCCAGATGGCTCCGGAAAATGGCGGGATGCCAGTCAACATGGTCGGGATCGTCGAATGAACTGCGGTTGCATGCATGCCAGACCGATCCGATCGGATAGCTGAGCAAAACCAAAAGTTTGCGATCCTGCCGCTGGCAGAATGCATGCAGCCGGTCGATGACGCGCATGCCAACGCGAATGGCGTATGCATGAAGGATCTGATTGGCGGTTGCTCGCACCTTCTCTTCGCGGTCGATTGCCTCAATCGCAACGCCTGCAAGGGAAGCGGTCGCAGCGAAAATCTCCGAATCGAAGATCTTGCCGGTGCTTTGAGCGAACAAGAGCTGCGCGATCTCATCTTTGCTGAAGGTGTCGACGAGAAAATCGAGATCTCCTAGCTGCTGTAGCGATTGCTCGGTAGGGCAGAGATTCGGTCTTTCGATCAGTTCTCCATCGGGACTCAGTCGAGCATGAACCCATGGATTGGCGTGGAACATCGTCCCCGACATCGATGCAAGTACGTTTGCTGGAAACGCAAGCCATCGCCAAGCATATAGACTTCGCAGATGAT
>JBJSWM010001059.1:0-823 GCA_046085865.1 Pirellulaceae bacterium | reverse complement strand
GTAACTGCGATCATCCTTGCCGCAGGTGGCATAGCGCACATGGCCGATGGCCGCGCGGCCGGCGTACTCCTGCATCAGCGATTCGCTGCGGTTGCGGTGCGACAGCTGGAATACTTCGCTGACCGGTCCGATATCCTTGTGGGTATCGAGCAATTGGGAGCGGTTGGGATTGAAGCTGGTCATCCCGGCTGCCAGCTGGCCGCGATTCTGGATGTCTTGCAGCATCCTTGGCAGAAGCCGTGAAATCTGATCGGGCCCCTCTTCGGGGCAAAGCCGGCTATCGCCGCGTCCCGGCAGGTGGTAGATCGCGGCGACGCCGCACTCATGATGAAGTTCGCTCATCGTTGCCGCTCTGCCTTCCGGTCGGTTCGTTGGCTCGCTTCCGAGGTGGTGAAACCCGCTTCAGTGTATCCGACGGCGATCCCCTGGCAACGGTGCGACGGCGAAGTCATTCTTTGCCGCACCAATCGATCTTCGCTCTCCATTGCAGGATTGCCGTGATGCCTGGCTCATCCGGAAGGCCGTCGGCCTGATAGAATCGACGGATTCGGCTGGGAACTGGCAATGCGGGGACCGCGGCAGCGACGGACACGACGAGAGGGAGGATCGGAGCATCATGGAGGAACGTCTAGCCTGCGTGACAGGAGATCGGGTCTGGGTGGTGAAGGTAGGATCGCGCGTCCTGACCGACCAACAAGGACGGCTGGACCGACCTCAAATCGCTCGCCTGGCTAGGCAGTTGGCGGGATTGCGAGCCTTGGGCAAGGAGGTGGTGCTGGTCAGCAGTGGTGCCGTGGCCTCGGGGGTAGGCCGTTTGAGCCTG
>JBJSWM010001058.1:0-1684 GCA_046085865.1 Pirellulaceae bacterium | reverse complement strand
CGCACACCCAGGCATCGTAGGAAGACAGCAAAGGAGCCAAAACGGGGCCGATGGAACACCACCGATCCTTTTCTTGAGACTCAGACGCCCTGCATCATTCGCTGGAAATCGGGTACAACCACCCGAACAGCAATCGAACATGAGATAGGAAGAGGGAGTCCCAGAGCGATGCGCATCGCCATCTTTGGAGGGTCGTTCGATCCGGTGCACCTTGGGCATCTGTGGATTGCCGAAGGGTTGCGCGAGCATGCGCAGTTGGATGAAGTGCGTTTCCTGCCAGCCGCTATTTCCCCCCTGAAGCAAAAGCAGCAAGCCACCGATGCATCCCACCGCGTGGCGATGCTCCGTCTGGCCATCGCCGGCCATCCGAACTTTGCGATCGATGAACGGGAATTGAAACGGGGCGGTGTCAGCTATACGGTCGATACGGTTCGGGAGATGGTCGGCGAACGACCTAGGGACGAGTTCTATCTGATCCTTGGAGCCGATTCCGTTGCCGATCTCCCTCGGTGGCGCACCCCCGACCAGATCTTTCAGATGGTGACGCCTCTGGTGGTGGGCCGCGGTGGCGAAGCCCCGATCGATTGGCAACTGCTTGCCGGTTATCTCCCTCCAAAACGACTGGAAGAGGCCAGACGGCTGGCGATCGAATCGCCGCTGATCGCCGTCAGCTCGCGCGATATCCGCCACCGCATCGCTTCCAACCAAAGCATCCGCTACCGCGTGCCTCGTCCCGTCGAAGCCTACATCGAAGCCCAACAGCTCTATCGCGAAACTCCCTTTTCGACAGAGGCCACGACGTGATCGAACCCTTGCCGTCGGGGCAGGCAGCACGGCGATGGAGCGAACTGCTGCAAGAGGTGATCGACAGGATAGAATCGTCGTCGGTCCGTCCTGTCATCGAAACGGAAGGGAAGGGAGAAGGTGATCCGCAGCAACAGCAGCACAAGCCGCCTCCAGAGGATTGGCGTGAAGCGATCGCCCAATGGGCTCAGGAGCCGCGCGATTCGGTCAGTCGCTGGGCGCGTCGGTGGTCCAGCCAAACTCCCCGACAGTTAACGATAACGCCAACTGCTCCCGCCCACTCTCTACCTTTCGATCCCAACTCCTCGCCCCACCCAGTCGCAGAGGAGATGGCAGAATCGTGGATGGCTTCCGGTGGCCCAAGGCCGCTGGGCCAGATCTGGTGCCAGGTGGCCCGGCAAGACGCGATGTCGGTACCGTTTCTGAAGAGTCAGGTGGCGTGGCTGAAGATGCTGGCGCAGCAGCAGGAACGATCGACGGCAGGGCCGTGGCGACTTTCACTGGGGATGGTCGCAGCGATCTGGATGGTGGCGATCTTTCTGATCGAATACCACGGCGGCATTCTGCATTCGATCGCGCAGCGGGAACATCTGGAAGACCAGCCGATTCCTGTGGCGATGGAACGAGTGCGGCAGGCCATCCCAATAGTTGTCCCCTGCCTGGTGGCACTGTTGGCTCTCCTCTGGTGGCTCTGGCGACGCTGGTTGGCAGGACGCCGCCTGGCAGCCTGGCGCACCCACGCGCAATGGTTGTTTGCACAACAATTGTTCGAACACCATCTTTCCGTACCCGAAGCTGTAGCGATGGCCAGGCAGTCGATCGCGTCATCCAAAGGCCATCGAACCTCCTCCGACGCTCCCCATCTGCCCACCGACGCGCT
>JBJSWM010001057.1:0-2304 GCA_046085865.1 Pirellulaceae bacterium | reverse complement strand
GGGATCTGCAGACCGATGTGTTAAACTAAATCCTGTGCGTAGTGGCTACCTTCCTGCCAGATGGAATCAGGCGATCACCATGCAATCGCCATAGCTGAAAAAGCGATACTTCTCTTCGATCGCTTCGCGGTAAGCCCTCTGGATCAGCTCCCTCCCGGCCAGGGCACTGACCAGGACCAGCAGGGAACTTTTGGGGAGGTGGAAATTGGTCAACAAGCCATCGATCGCCTGAAAACGAAACCCTGGCCGGATGAACAGATCGGTCTGGCCGCTCCAGCCTCCCCACTGGCCCTGATTGGCGATCATCGACGACTCCAAAACCCGCGTCGACGTTGTACCGACAGCGATGACGCGACCGCCCGCATCACGGGTCATCTGTAGCTTGCGGGCGACCGCTTCGCTGATCGTCCCCCACTCGTGGTGCATCGCGTGCTGATCGAGCCGGTCGACTTGAATGGGGCGGAACGTGCCGATCCCCACATGCAGCGTCACGGCCGCCAGGGAGCCTCCCTTCTCACGCAGTTGCTGGATCAGTTCGGGGGTCAGATGCAGCCCAGCCGTTGGCGCTGCGACCGATCCAGGATGCCTGGCGTAGACCGTCTGGTAGCGCTGCAAGTCTTCATCGACCATCAGTCCATCGCGAATGTAGGGAGGCAGTGGAACGCGACCACATCGCTCCAGCAGGTCCTCCCAAGGGATCCCCTCGGGCGGTTGGAACAGCACACTGCCCTGCGGGGTCTTCTGCACCACCGTCAGCCGCAATTCTTCACGGCCTTCTCGATCGCGCAACACCACTTGCTCGCCAGGCGCCATCGTCCCCCGCGTCTTGCTCAATAGCTCCCCAATCCCCTGATCGTTCCGCTGCAGAAAAAGCCCTTCCCAGCGTCCTCGAGTCGATTCCCGCAAGCCGATCAGCCGCGCAGCGACGACTTTGGTATCGTTGACCACCAGGGTATCACCAGCATCGATCAGTTCCGGCAGATCACGCACATGGTAGTGCTCGATCGATCCCTTCGCCCGGTCGATCCACATCAGCCGCGCATCGGTTCGATGGCGCGTGGGCTGCTGCGCGATCAACTCCTTGGGCAGGTCGTAATCGTACGCCTCGATCGAAAGTTCATCCGACGACTGAGAATCCATAACCGCTCCCAAACCACACCCAGCCACACACGCCCGCCACGCAAGGATACCACGCCCATTCGCCAACACGAAGAAGGCAAGCAGCAGAGTTTCATTCTCGATCGTGGTATCGTAGCGATACGAGGAGCGACACTCATCCAGACTAGACTAGGCATCGCGATACAGTGTTCGATGCAAATAGCGTTTGGCCGAGAAGCTGGCAAGGGAATACGACATGGCGGAAGATCGGTTTGGCAACGCCCCGGTGTCTCAATGGATTGGCTACCAAGTGGAGCCCGGCCCGTCAGGTCAGGCGACGGTCCGCGTTGAAGTGGATGAGCGGTGGCACAATCCGATGGGTCGGGTGCATGGTGGCATGGTATCCGCCCTGGCGGATGCTGCCATGGGAATCGCCTTTGGAAGAACCCTTGACGACGGTCAGGACTTTGCCACCATCGATCTGCACGTCCATTTCATGAGACCGGTAACGGGAGCCCGACTGACGGCGATCGCGCAGGTTCAGCAGAGAGGACTGCGAGTCGGCTTCGTCGAGTGCCGCATCGAAGACGACCGGAAGCGATGGATCGCCTCCGCCAATTGCTCCTGCACCATCATCGACAGCTAACCGACACCAAGTCCGACTCAGCCACACGATAGGGAACTCTCCATGCCCGCACGGGCACGACGCCCCTGCCACGCGGAATGCCAAGCCTCTTCGTAGGGTGTGTGACGCGGCCTGATTACCACTCGCACCGCGTGCCAATCATCCCGCCGCGGAACACACCAGAACCAAAGCCCCATCCCCTTACCATCCCCTGGTGTGTTCGCGGGGCAGGTTTTACCACACCATGATCCAACGCCGTCACCACGCGTCCCTACCCTTCCGCGTCTGGCTGCACCTCGCCCCGGCTCACACACCCTACGGGTCTCTCCAGCACATGCACGGGCGGGACCCGCGCCTCTTCGTAGGGTGTGTGACGCGGCCTGATTACCACTCGCACCTCGCGCCAAACATCCCGCCGCGGAACACACCAAAACCAAAGCCTCATCCCCTCACCAACCCCTGGTGTGTTCGCGGGGCAGGTTCTACCACACCACCGACCAACTCACCTCCCCCCCGGCTCACACACCCTACGGGTCTCTCCAGCACATGCACGGGCGGGACCCGCGCCTCTTCGTAGGGTG
>JBJSWM010001056.1:0-4578 GCA_046085865.1 Pirellulaceae bacterium | reverse complement strand
ATTTTCCGGAGCTGGTGCAGTGCGTTGCAGTGAATCTGGATTATCTGGGATTGGAGGACAAGCCGCCTGAGAAGTATCTGCCGAAAAAGACCTTCCCCCCGCTGGTTCCTCGCGACCCTCCCAAGGGGAGGATGAGGTTTGTTGGTGACTTTGCGATGGGAGCGCGTGAGATCGGTTTCCTTACCCTTCCTCAGGGAGGGGCGCTGAGGAGGAACGACGAATCGGGGAGGGCTACATCATGGTTCTAGCTGCTAGCCATCGTGCACCTGCTCCGTCGCGTCGCGATGGTGCTCGTGCTTGGAAGCAGAACCAGCCCTGTGGAATATTCCTAGGGGTGCATCGCGAGCCATGCGATGACCTTCCCTGGACGACTCCTATCGAATGCAGTGACGTGACCGCCACCCAGAAGAATCCAAGGTGGACCGGCTCATCGAATCCTCGGAATCCGCAGCGGTTTTAGAGGGCGCCAGAGTGGTCGAAAGTCTTGAGCTTTGGGTTAGGATGAAGGGTCAGAATGGTCGGTACCGACAAAATGGAAGGAAATGCGATGCGACACCAGTATGGGAAGATCTTCTGTTGTGGGCTGCTGGGAGCGATCGGGCTTTTGGGCTGCCAGGAGTCGGGTGGCTCTGCCAACAAGGAGGCATCGTCGACAAGCTCTGCTGGAGCCGTTGGTTCCATCGCCACGCTGGATCCTGCAGCGTCCAATCGAGTGGGGAACGATGGGGGAAAGGAGACGGTGGCTGCCAGTCTGTCGATCGAGCTATTGGACTGGGGGGCGCTCGAGCGGCGGATGAAGGAGTTTGGGGAGAAGATCGTGGTGGTCGATTTTTGGAGCACCTCTTGCCCGCCTTGCATGAAGGAGTACCCCGAACTGTTGAAGCTGCAGAGTGATTTTCCGGAGCTGGTGCAGTGCGTTGCAGTGAATCTGGATTATCTGGGATTGGAGGACAAGCCGCCTGAGAAGTATCTGCCGAAGATCGAAAAGTTTCTGGCTGGGCATCAGCCGAAGATCCCCAACTGGGTCTCGACGACTCCGGACGCCGAGGTTCTGAAAGCCTTAGAGAGCAGCTCGCTGCCATCGATTCTTGTTTTGGATGCCAAGCAGCAGCGCGTCGCACTGATCACCGAGGAAGTGGCGGGCGAGGACGGGTTTAGTTACGCATCCGATGTACGGCCGCTAGTCGAATCGCTTGCCAAGGGGCTGAAGGCATTGAAGGAGTCGGGTCGCGGCAAGTAGCGGTATGGCTGAGCGGTGGGTATGCTTGAACTCAACGAGCGGCTGGCTGATTGGGTTGCCAAGCCACTCTCAGGACCGATGAATTCCTCTCGAAGAAAAAAAGGATGCACTTCCCATGATTCGACGTTTCTCTTCTTCCAATCGGATGTGTTCGACCGCTTGGACTTTGTTGATGGTGACTTTGGTTCTGTCCCCCGCGATGGCGCAGGATAAGCCCGAAGGCAAAAGCATTTTCAATGGCAAGGATCTTTCCGGATGGGAGGGAGCCGCTGGTTTATGGAGCGTTGAGGATGGCGCGATCACGGGTAAGACGACCGAGGCAGATCCGATCAAGAACAACACGTTCTTGGTCTGGAAGGAAGGGAAGGTGGGGGACTTCGAGTTGACGCTGGAGTATCGGATTCAGGGAGGCAACTCGGGGATTCAGTACCGAAGCCAGTTGGTCGACAAGGAGAAGTTCATCGTTGGTGGTTACCAAGCCGACATCGACTCGGGCGCGCGCTACACTGGCATCAATTACGAAGAGCGTGGTCGAGGCATCATGGCCGATCGAGGGCAATTGGTGCAGGTGACCGCGGCAGGGGAGAAGAAGGTGACCGGAAGCAGTGGAGACGCTGGGGAACTGATCAAGAAGGTCAAGGAGAATGACTGGAATCGGTATCGAATCGTCGCCAAGGGGAACAAGTTGCAGCACTACATCAATGACGTTTTGATGAGTGAAGTAACCGACGAAGAGAGCGCCAAGGCGGCCAAAGAAGGGATCCTGGCATTCCAATTGCATGCCGGCCCCGCGATGAAGGTGCAGTTCCGCAACATTCAGTTGCGTTAAGCGGTCGCTTGGGACAAACGATCGATGACGTGGTAGAAGTTAGCGCCTCAGGAGCCAGGAAACCGGGAACGCGATGAGAGGTTTCCTGGCCATTTGCAAGGTTGGTTGAAGCTACGACGAGCTTTTGGGTTTCGGATGGGTGAGATCCCAGTGCTGTTTAGCAGCACGGATCTCTTTCATCCGAATCCACTTGCCATGGGTTTTGCTGGCGCTAGAGACCATGGTCTCCGGAGTGACGACCCCTTTTTCGATTTTTGCAACCAGATCGACATCCGAAATGGGGCCGACCGTTTTGCGTTGACCGAAAAAACCCTTTCCTAAAAAGTACCAATCTGCTGACATCGGACGCTCCTTCCTGGCGAATGTTTTCGCCAAAAACCAAATGAACGTGCAGTGAAAACTGACGAACGCGGAATAAGAGCAGCTACTTCAATGTATCGCTCGGGCAACATCGTTGGCGATACAGAAACTGAAATAACTTTGTTTTTTGACATCGATACCAGAATCGTGGCGAATTTTTGTTCCTGTCTTTTTTGGTGACGGCGGGTTCGACTCAATGCATCCTTGGTGGCTGACTTCATGGAAAACTCGGTCCCAGAGCCCAAGTTTCGCGCAAAATTCCGGTTTCGTGGAATCGTAGGTCGCAGAACTGTAGATCTGAAAGCCTGAGATGAGGAAGCGTCAAGGGGAATATCGGGTTGCGGGCCATGCGCCGTTCACGGCAAGGAATTGGTAGGAGTTCCGGATGCGTCCCGCTTGTTTCTAGTCGATGGTTTTGATCGCCAATGAAATCAGGAAAGTACCTACAGCGGGGATTCTTATTGAGCGTTTCGCTCTGGGTCCTTTTGGTGATTTTTGGTTCACTATTTCCCTTCCAATTACGGGACCCTGGCGGGGTTGCGTGGGAGCAGTTGACGGAAAGTCTTCGCCTGCACTACTCGAAATTTGATCTCCTGGTCAACGTTCTGGTTGGGGTGATGGGTGGTGTGCTGGCCGGATTTTGGATCGCAGCGGGCGAGGTGAGCGGCAGCACCGAATCCGCCTCGAAGCGATCGCCGTTCGCTTTGCTGGGGCGGATGTTGCCTTGGGTTGGGTTGGTAGGGGTGTTGGCGATTGGAGTCGAAGTCGCGCAGCTATATTTCGTCAACCGGATCGCCAACATCTATGACATGATTTCGCAGATCGCAGGCTTCCTGATTGCGATGGTGGTCGTTGCTAGAGTTGGGCAGCGGCTGATTCTGGCGAGGGGAAGTTGGTTCGACCAAGTCGCGGAACGAGGTCTTTTCCTCTGGGTGGGTTTGTTGGCGTCCCTTGTCTATCTGGTCACGCACTGGTGGCCATTGATCCCGGCGATCACGCCTGGGGAAATCCGACTGAAGTTGCGACAGGGGCTGGTCCTGGGGGAATTGCGAGGCGACGTTTGGAGTGCCATCGGTGGCCAGATGGAGCGGCATGCAGGATCGTTGAGTGTACGACTGATCGTGTCCTCAGCTCTGGGATGGTGGATCGGAAGTCTTTTGCCAGGGCGTAGTAGAATCGTGCATTTTCTGAATGCGGCTTTGGTGGCTTTCGCGATCGCCGTGATTACCGAGGCTGGACGAGGTCTGATCGATCAACTGGATGTTTCGATCCTAGGTTTTCTTTTTACGCTGGTCGGTTTGTGTCTGGGGGTGCTACCTGTTTCGTTGCTTAAGAAGAGAGCAGCATTCGCGGACGCAGCGGATACCCCTCCGCTGGCCATGCGGTATCCGGCGATATTGCTGGGAATGGTGCTGGGGACCTTTTATCTAGTATCGCACTGGTGGCCCCTGATCCCATCGCTGACCGCAGGTGCGATCAAGCAGAAGTGGCGCGAGGGACTTTTGCTAGGAGGCTTGCGTGGGGGTGACTGGTCGGTCATCCGCCAGTGGATGGAGGATCATCCGGGGTCGGTCTTTTTGCGTCTGGTTGCTTCGTGCTGTCTGGGTTGGTGGATCGGCCGAAACTTCCCCTTGCGCCACCGCGGGATGCGATTTCTGATTTCGACTCTGGTATGCCTTGGCCTCTCCATCCTCACCGAGGCCGGACGCGGGCTGATCGAGGGGCTGGATGTGACGCTGGCCGGTTCGCTTTTGACGTTTTCAGGGCTGTGGATTGGTCTGTGTGCGGGAGCCTGGATGCCGGTAGGGGTTCGGGAGCTTGCCGAGGGGGAACGCGAGTGGAATCGGGGGTCGGCTCCCTTGTTGCTGGACGAAACCGGCGGCGCGGGTCCGTCGGCTTCCACGATTTCGCGTTTGGACTGGCTGGACGGGCTGCGGGCGATGGCATGCAGCTATGTCTTCGGGGTCCACTTTGCCCAGCAGATCAGCTTCTCGGATGAAAGCTCTATCTGGAGTTTCCGAAGATTCCTGGAGTTCGGGCTTGGAGTCTCCTTCTTCTTCCTGCTCAGCGCTGGATTGCTCAGTCTTCCCTGGTGGAAAGGGGGAGAGGTTGCGTGGAATTGGAGCCGATTTATCCGCGACAAGATGGT
>JBJSWM010001055.1:0-3077 GCA_046085865.1 Pirellulaceae bacterium | reverse complement strand
GAAGCTCCCGAAGACTTTGCATTCTTGCTCATACTGCCACTGGCATGGATCACTTTCCGCCAGAGTTCCTTACCATCGCGACGATGCAGAGCCATGATGCCCTGAGCCCCGGAATCTTCTTGGCAGTAGGTAAGATAAATCGCATCGCCCACCACGATGGGCGATCCATGGCTTCGTCCCGGCAGATCGGCTCGCCACTTCACTCGTTCCGTTTCCGACCACTGCTCGGGATAGGTAAAAGAAGTGCTGGCAGCTCCCATCCCTCCTGGGCCACGCCACCAGGGCCAGTCGTCCGCACTGATCCCGGCGGGCAACTGAGCGATGGCAGGTTGAATCAACAGGGAGCCCAGGCAAATAGCGAATCCAAGTCCCAGAATCCCCATCATCCCATTTCGGTTTCGCGAGAGCATCTTTCCTGAACTCCTCATCCCTTGACGCGAGGTAGACTTTGCCAGTTCTTGATCTTCTATCATAACTCTTGAGAACTTTCAGGGGACCTTCAGCCATCGCTCCTTTGGGCGCCCAGCTATCCTCCCAACGCAGCGCGTGCATCAACGGGAAAACGCCCGGGAGACTCGCCATGCCGCAGGAATCGACCTGCTGGAAACCGATATAGGAAAGCGCGCTGTGCTATACTCAAAGAGTTCCTGACTTGGAGGTCTGTCATTGGACATCCTCTTGAATCTTCTGGGATTCCTCCCGCTTGCCAACAGGAGTTGCATCATGCGTTGGGGTGTTCGATCGACCTTCGTTTTTTTCCTTGGTGCTTCCAGCATCGCGCATCCTTCCGTGTTCGGTCAGGAACTGCCTTCCGCCGAGTCGACCAAGCCGATCGAGCTCCTTCAAGTCGACTCGTACAGCGAAGGGGTGGTTTTCGGTCATCAAGGCGAAGGCTATATCTCCTGGGCCGACACCATCACGCGATTCGACCTGACTGGTAAGCATGAGGTTTTTGCCAAGACGGGTGCTCCCAACGGCCACAAGATCCTCGCCGATGGGACTCACCTTGTGTGCGACGCCAGTCAGCATGCAGTGCTCCATCTTTCGGCCGATGGAAAGCCTCTGGAGCCTGCGTCGAAGGAATGCGACGGCAAGCCGCTGCGCGGGCCCAATGATTTGACATTGGATCCTGCGGGGGGCTTCTACTTCACCGATCCAGGCGACTCCTCGCTGGAGAAGCCGATCGGAACGGTTCATTATGTCGACACCGCTGGCAAAACCCATCTGGTTGCTTCGGAGCTTGCCTTCCCCAATGGCATCGTACTGACTGCTGATGGAAAGAAATTGTGGGTCGCCGAGAGCCAGAAGAACCGCGTCCTGGAGTATCCAGTGCTCTCACCTGGCAAAGTCGGTCCGATGAAGGTGTTGGTCGATCTGCCGAAGAGCGCCAGCGGGAAGTGGGAAGACAATCAGCCAGACGGGATGTGTCTGGACCAAGCGGGCAACCTCTATGTGGCTCACTATGGCATGAAGCAAGTCCAAGTCGTTGATCCCTCCGGCAAAGTCATTCGTCGCTACGCCGCAGGCAATCAGCTGACCAGCAATGTTGCCTTCGGTGGTCCCAAGCGAGATCAACTGTTCGTCACCGGCGCGATCGAATTCAGCGGAAAGCCTGGGGCCGTCTTTCGCCTGGATCTAAACGTCCCCGGACGTCAGGTGCTGCCCGCAAAGAAGTGATGAGGTTGTTGCGACGTAAGCCTCGCGGTATTCCCAGGCTGCGCTAGCGGATGGTTGCGTTGGATTTGGGCGGATCGATCTGTTGGATCAGGAGTGTAGTTCCTTGTTGAATCGTCCATGCAGTTGCCTGTGGCTTTGGGCTATCCTTTGGGTTTTTAGCCAGTCGGAAATGGCGTTTGGAGAGGGCGCTGGCGAATGGGAGAAAATGAGAGCCCGCCGTCCCAAAGGGTACGTCTGCGGCAAGGTCGATCATCCGCCGGTGATCGATGGGGATCTGTCGGAGGCCGCGTGGCAAGATGCACCCTGGACCGATCCGTTCGAAGACATCCAGGGCCCCGACTTGCCAAAGCCACGTCATGCGACAAGCGTCAAAATGGTCTGGGATCAGATGAACCTCTACATCGGGGCTCGTTTGGAAGAGCCTCATCTCTGGGGAACGCTCCGTCAGCATGACGCAGTGATTTTTCAAGACAATGATTTCGAAGTTTTTCTCGATCCTGATGGCGATCATCACCGGTACCTGGAACTGGAGCTCAATGCGCTGGGTACCACCTGGGATCTGTCGCTCGATAAACCCTACAAGGATGGAGGCAACGCCGACAACCAGTTCGAGTTTGCGGGAATGCAGAGTGCCGTGCAGGTTCTAGGGACGATCAATAACTCCTCAGATACCGATACCGCTTGGCAGGTGGAGATCGCCATCCCGATCGCTTCGATCACCATGGACGGAGTGCCACCGGAAGTACCGCGGGATGGTCAGTTCTGGCGAATCAACTTCTCCCGGGTGCAGTGGCAGCACGAGATCGTCGATGGCGCGTATCGAAAGGTGCCCAATCGCCCGGAAGACAACTGGGTCTGGTCGCCCCAGGGGATCATCGACATGCATCGCCCCGAGCGATGGGGGTATCTGGTTTTTACGGAAAAAGGTCCGGGTGAAGTCGCTTATGTGGAACCAGAGCAGGCCGCCATTCGGGATTTGCTGATGGAGATCTACCACCGACAGCGGACTCGCCTTTCGGAAGGCCAACCGCCAGCCAGTTCAATCGAACCACTTGGCATTTCTGCGGCGTCGATTCCTGAGAGCATGGCGGTATCCATAGCGACCTGGCCGGAAGGTTGGGAAGCGACGATGGAGCCCAAGGAGTATCGCCTAGAGTCGCCGCGTTGGACCGTCTGCAGCGATTCGCGATTGTGGAACGCCAAGGCAACCATGGCGCTGAGAGAGACGCTTCAGCGAGTTCCCGAGCGAATCGAGGAGTGGCAGAAGGCGATCGCCAGTACGCCGGTCGAACAGCGGCCCTCGGTGGAATTCCTGCTCGAGCACATGCCGCTTGGCGATCTACAGAAGTTGCCCTCTGAGTTTCTTCGCAGGAATACGCAGTTGGCTCACGAAGCATGGG
>JBJSWM010001054.1:0-3947 GCA_046085865.1 Pirellulaceae bacterium | reverse complement strand
CTGTGGGTTGAGCCGATGAACCCGGTCCTTCAGGCTGCGTACCCTAAGGCTGTCATGCCATCGAGCTGGGCGATTACGAGCACGAGCACCGTCGGCTACGCCGGACTGAGGACGAGCAGGTTGGAATCCGATCGAATGCGGGCCAGAACTCAGCGCCCAGAAGCTCCAAGAAGTCGTATCCTTCAAATCAGGATTCTTCCTGGACGATTCTCGCGCGACGACCAACTCGGTTTGCTGGTCGCGCCACGGCCCACTCTCGGGTCATCAATTCAAAGACCTCCGGAGACTCGTAGCGAACGATCTCTTGGCCCTCAGGGAAAGGTCCCACAAGTCCTTTGAAGACTGGCAGTCCCCTGAGGTCCAGGTCGGTGCTGCAGTCGTCCACTCCCACCTGCAAGTGCATCTGTGAGATTGGTTCGGCGGAATGGAAATCCCGGATCCGTAGTGCCCCATCTGGGCCGCGAGTGACCACTCGGAAGATTTTCTTCTGCGACATCGATGGAATTCCACTGGATTCATGAGGAATGGGAGCGTCGACGAAGCTCCATACAACCGCAGCACGGTGACCTGGGAAGATCGGATACCTGGGCCTTCCAGCAAGACAAAACTGTCTGCCGGGGGCACGACCGGTCCACTCCGCAGAGGTCGCGCCATCTGCAAAGTCGGGTTTCCCCAAGGATTGGGCCTTGCCACGAAACGTCGTTGGGCCCAAAATACGGGGGATTTCGGAGGGTAACCGAATGGTGAGGAGGTTGATTCGAAATCAATTGCCCCGAAAGGGGTTGCGGGTTCGAGTCCCGTGCCCTCCGCTTTTCTTTTTGATGATCTCCCACACCGAAGATCCCTCCCTGAAGGCGATGCGTGCCGGAGCTTCCTGAGATGCCCAGCGTGCAGCAACCCGGTACGATCCTACATGGTCAGGAGGGCCCTGGAAGCGATTCCGGGACAGTCCGCATCCCAGCCTGGAAGACCTTCCGTTTCTGGCGATCTTCGATCGTCCTCTTGCTGGCGATCCCCTTTCTGGTGTTTGGTGTTTCCCGCATCGTTTATCAGCGGCAACTGGATTCCGCCAGACGGCTCATCGCAGAGTGGCAGGATCGCCCAGCTCACGACGCCCTGGTGCGTTTGGAAGAGCGTTATGGGATCACCGGAGAAACGTCCCTTCTGAAGGCGCGGGCTCAGAGGCATCTCCGCAACTTCGAAAGATCAGGGCTCCTGATCGGCTTCGCCCGGCAACTTGGTGGAGACCCCAGAGAAGTCGATCGGGAAGCGATGCTGCTAAATGCCCAAATGGGAGAACTCTCCGAAGTCTCGAAGGAATTCCCAAGGTTGATCCAGGAAGCCGGCAGCGACTTGGGGGAAGTGCTCCATGCTTTTTCTATTGGTTCGTTGATTCGGATGCAGTTCCGTGACGCCTTGGGGATGGTCGGAATCTGGACGAAGGAGCTGCCACAGGATGGTATGCCATACGTGGTCCTAGGAATGCTGGCCCAATACCGGCAGCAATGGACTCAGGCCAGCGATGCATTCGCAGAGGCGCTCAAGCGGCAGCCTCATCTAGCGGCTGCCCAGTTCGGCATGGCGGAGACCAAACGCCATTTGAACCAGTGGGAAGATGCGGTGACCTATTACCGTCAGTATCTCCGACAGCAGCCAACCTCCATCGAAGCTCGAAAAGGAATGGCCGAAGCGTTGCTGGGGACTCAAAAGCCCAAGGAAGCGATTGAGCTATTGGAAGGATTGGTTATCGAGGGGAAGCGAGACTTTGAGGCGCAGCTGCTTCTGGGGAGATCGCTGCTGGATGAAGGGCGAGCCAAGGAGGCGATCGAGCGGATGGCTCCTCTTCGGGAGCTTTGGCCGGAGGATGTCGATATGAATTACGCACTGGCTCGAGCCTACGCGCAAGACGGACAGGACTCGATGGCAGAACCGCTCTTTGCCAAGACCGAGGAGGGGAACAAATTCCTCAAAGATATCGATCTGCGTTTGATCGATGCAGAGCGACAGCCGAACAACGCCCAGTTGCTCTACCAGGTTGGACATGACCTGCTCCACTATAGCTCGCGAGACGAGGGACGCGTTTGGCTACAGGCGGCACTGCAGGCGAATCCTTCGATGGTGGAAGCCCATCAGGATCTCTACCTTCTTTTCTCGCGATCGGGCGACACGGCGCAGGCCGCTGTCCATCGATCGGCAGTGATACAATTGGGAGGGACGATCGAGCCGGAATCGCCTGCTGGCGTTAAGCCCGCGGAACCTGCCGAAAAACCCTGACCCCCATTGGCTCCAGACATCGTGTGTGTCGACAGCAACTGGGGATTCCCTTTCCCCTCGTGCTTTTCGATGCCTGGGATGGAGGTTTCGTATCTTGGATTGCGACAGCCGTTCATGCCACTTCTTGCATCGAGATTCAGAACTTATCGTCCGGGAATCGGGCAACGTCACTCTGGAACGACTTCCAACCGCTACCTTCGGCTGGCTCCCCCTATTGCTGGTTTTTTTCATAGGTTGCCAACCAGCTGACAAGCGACCGGCCTCGGAACGGCCAGACTCTTCGGGAACGGCTTCGGTCGGGAAGTCTGAGCCGCCAGGGTCTGGCGCGCCAGACTCGATAACCTATCGAATCCGCTTCTCAGATCGGTCTGCCGACAGTGGGATCCAGGTGCGCTACAACGACGGGAGGGAGGACGAGGTCTACAGCATCATCGAGTCGCTGGGGGGAGGGCTAGCTGCCTTCGACTACGATTGCGACGGCCAGGCCGATCTGGCCTACGCGGAAGGCGGGAGGTTTCGAGCCGAACAAAAGGAAGTGGTTGGCCTCCCAGGATGGCTCTTTCAGGGGCTTGGAGATTGGCGATTTCGCTCGGTGCTCCAGCCGTCACGGCTCGATCTATCCAGCCATTATCACCATGGACTCCATGTGTCGGATTTCGATAACGACGGCTTTCCCGATCTGCTGGTCACCGGATACGGAGGGTTGCAACTTTGGCAGAACCTGGGGGATGGGACATTCCAGGAAGTCGCCAGCGCGGTTGGTTTAATCGATCCGAATTGGTCATCGACTGCCGCGTGGGGTGATTTGGAAGGAGACGGCGATCTAGACCTTTTGGTCGCTCATTACGCCGACTGGTCCTTCGACAACAATCCGCCATGTGTGGTGCGAGGCGTCCGCGATGTCTGTGGGCCTCGCGATTTTCGCGGGGTCGACCATCTCTTTTTCAGGAATCTAGGGGATGGGAGATTTGTGCCGATGCCGAAGGGGTTTTTGGCGCCCGGGGGCCGAGGGCTGGGCGTGCTCGCCAGCGATCTGGATGCGGACGGGGATACCGATTGGTATGTCGCAAATGATGAAGAGGCGAATTATCTCTATCGCAACGAAGGGGATGGCAGGTTGACCGAGATCGGGCTTCGCAGCGGAACAGCGCTCGATGACGCAGGGACCCCGGATGGCAGCATGGGGGTTGGTGTGGGTGACTACAACAACGATGGCAAGTTTGATCTGTTTGTCACCCATTATGAGACAGAAACCTGCGCCTTGTACTCGCAGTCCAGCCGGCTCAATTTCCTGCATATGTCTCGCCGCACCAACGTGACTGCCATGGGATCTCTATTGGTCGGTTGGGGAGTCGTCTTCAATGACTACGACCTGGATGGCGATGAGGATTTGGTCACCGTCAACGGGCATGCGGTACGGCAAAGCCAGTTGGCTCCCGTCGACCAACTTCCGGTGCTGCTGGAGAATCTGAATGGGAAGTCGTTTCGCATGGCTGGCGAGCAGGCGGGCCCGTTTTTTCAAAAGCCGGTTTCGGCCAGAGGACTTGCGGCTGCCGATTTCAATCTCGATGGCAAGATGGATCTCGCCACATCCACCGTTCTGCAGGATGTGGCGATCATTGAAAATCAATCGGAATCCGAAGGGGCCTGGCTGAAGGTGCTGTTAGTGGGCA
>JBJSWM010001053.1:0-6517 GCA_046085865.1 Pirellulaceae bacterium | reverse complement strand
ATCATCATCACCATCAACATATACCGTTCCGCAAAGGGAGGACAATTCCTGTAACCGATCACTCCATGCTCCCCCAGCGGATATCCGTCCAGCCCTAGAAGCACCACACCGCAATCGGCCAGTAGCGGATGCTGCTCCAAGAGCAAAAGCACCATCCGCCATGCCTCATCGAAAGCTCTCGCCTGCGCAGCGGCGGCTCGCACCCATCCAAACACTTGATCCGGATCGCTTGCCATGCCGCTCGAATCCTCAGGCGGCACCCTTCCCACTGGCGCTGGCTGATCGTCCTCTTCGTCGCTCAAATCGTCACGCCACGCAAGGGGCGCATCCCAAGTCGAAGCCCAACCCGAAGCGTGCAGCCAAAGGACTCCTTCGGCGCCACGATCCTCCAGCCACACTCCCAGACTCTCTTCCAGCGCCTCGTCCCACCAAGTTCGCTCTGGTGCCTCCCCCAAGTCTCTAGGAGACGGCAGGGCCAGGAGATCGCCCGAACGATCCAACTCCCTAAAGACCGGCCACGTCACGCGGTCGGTCGCCAACAACCACGGCACATCCTGGTCCTGGAGCAGTTGCCACAAATTGGATGCCTTGTCTGGCCCGCCTCCCTCCGCCGCATGACGCCCGCTCCACAGCCCCCCGTATGCCGCCTCCGCCCCCAGGCTCTCGTGCACCATCCGATCGAAAACGACCCCATGAGCTGCCATCCAGTCGAGATTGGGGGTCGGGGACCAACCACCCCCGAAACAACTCATCATGGCCGGGCGCAGCCCCTCCACGGCAACCACCATGAGGCGTCTGGGGCACTGCGATGTTTCAAGCATGGATCGACTATCATCAGTGAGCATGTGACAATACGTTTTCGCGGCGCGTCGTTACGAACGTCATCGTCGCACCACACATGCCATCGTACCAGCTTTCAACCCTTGAAGCTTCCTGCTTCCTATGGCGATCGATCGACTGTCTCCGACTTGGATGGAGAATCCTGGAATGTCGCAGTACGAGAAAAAGCAGAGCAAAACGGCTCGGAAAGCCGATGCCCTGCGATGGAATCGCAACTGGATAGCCATTGGCATCCTGCTCATCAGTTGCCATGGTCTTTGCCCAGCTCAGGACACCCTGGCGACTCCCCTGACGGACCAGGAGATGGCGGGCATGCTGCGACTTTCGGAGGGCGATTTACCCTGCATGATTTCCGCCCCCCATGGCGGTCGCCAAGTGGTGCCCGGCGTAGCACCGCGCTCCGGCGATGGGATGGCCAAAGGAGCCTCTGGCTTTTTCGCCGGTAGAGACTCGTTCACCGAAGACCTGGCGCTCCAGGTGATCGACTGCCTGGAGGAACGACTTCAGGCCAAACCGTTCCATGTGATTTCATCCGTCCACCGCAAGTACGTCGACTTCAATCGCCCTGTGGACATCGCCATCGAATCGAGTCGGATCGAACCGCTCTACAAACGATACCACGACGCTTTGGCATCCTATGCCAAACAGATCAAGCAGCGGTTTCCAGGCGGCTTGTTGCTCGATATCCATGGCCAAGGAACCCGTCGAGATCTGGTCTATCGGGGAACGCAGAATGGGCGTACGGTCCAACGCCTGATCGATGCCTTCGGGATCGACGCTCATTCGGGCTCCCAAAGCCTCTTTGGAATGCTGCAGCAACGGGGCTGGGGAATCTATCCCATTCCTTTGGATGGCAAAGAACAAGCTGGATTTACTGGCGGCCACATCGTCCGCACCTACGGCAGCCACACCCCTTTCGGCCTGGAGGCGATCCAACTGGAATTCGGCGCCGACTATCGCTCCAACCAAGAGGCACGTTCCAAGACGGCAGAAGACCTAGCCGATGTGATCATCGCCTTCCTCGACCGCTACCATCTCTGGCATCGCGTGGCTGCACCGGTCGACCTGGGGCCTCCACTGCCGGACCGCACCCAGCTGCAAGGCAGCGGTCGGTAGCGTACGACTTCGCCGCAGGCCGGTACCAGTAGAGAGAGTTTCGATCGAACCTCATCGCAAACCGACTGCGGTGCCATCGCCCCCGCACGCGGTTCACGATACCTGCGAAGGCGGTGCATACCCCACATGACGCCAAGCCTTTCGGCGGATCTTTCTAAAGGCGTCCCGCATCTCCTGAGCATCCTGAAATCGAAGCTGCGGCTTCAGTTCCAAAGCACGCCGGAAAAGTGCAATCAGCTCGGGGTGCGCCTTCCTTCGAAGATTCGCCATGCCCGGCGGCGGCCACTGAAATGGCCACTCGGGAAGATGCCCCGTCAGGATCTTGTAACAGAGCAACCCAAGGGAAAACACATCCGACTTGCTGCTTGGACGCCCCATCGCCTGCTCGGGAGCCATGTAACCAACCGTACCCGATCCCGAACCGACGATCGTTCGCAAAGCAATTCGAGCGATGCCGAAATCCATCAACTGCAACCGACCGGTGTTCATCAGAATCACGTTGTCCGGCTTGATATCGCAATGAATGATTCGATTTTGGTGCGCGTACGCCACCGCTTCCAACAACTGCTCCACATACTCCAACGCGGTCTGGGATCCGATCCGCCGCCTCAATCGCGATGCTAGGGATTCCTCCCCTAGACGAGTCGCGATGACGAATCGCCCGTCGATGAAAGAAGCGTCTTTGACCTGAAGAATATTGGGATGATCCAATCGAGCAACCAACCTCGCCTCCCGCTGGAAGGTCTGCAACATCGACGGTGTGACGATCGAATGGTGCGGCATTTTGAGCGCCACATGCACCCCTTCGATCGTGTCGAAGGCTTGGTAGACGTGAGCGAAACCGCCTTGCGCCAGACGTCTTTCAATCCGGTATTTCCCCAAGCGCTGCCGGATCCGCAACTGTGGGAAAGTGGCTGCTTTTTTTGCTAGCGGTGGTAGAGCCAACGCGATCATCGAGGACCCAACATCCAAAAAATCTGTGTGCAATCCGTGGTCCAATGGGCGCATGCCGCATCGTACAGGAATGATTCGCGATGCGACCAGGGCCGATGAGTCGGCTCTTCTATCCCAGTATTTCGGATTCCTTCGCGCCACAGAATCGCTCAGGCGGCAAAAAATCCTCGCTCACCGACCATTCCGTCCGGCAAAGATCGCCACGACGAAAAAAAGCCCGCAGCCAACCCAGACCTCCAAACCGGCGAACCTGAACTCCCCGATCCGCCTCAGCTCTTCCGCTTGCCGTTCCTCTGGCGACGCTGCTCGCGTGATCCTGCCTCGCGGGACGTAGCGCCTCCCCTGCCCTGCCCTTCTTCCGGTGGCTTGGTTTTGGCCAGCCAAGGAAGTACGTCCGACAGCTTCTCCGGTGGCTTGGTCGACTTGATCTTCGCCAGATCGAACTTCTTGCTGACCGATTCCCTTGCGGCGAGCGGTTTGGATCCCGTCGCTCCCGATGCAGCCGAGTCGAGAGCGGTTTCGGCAGGCGGAGTGAATTTCTTGACCATATGGCGTTCCACCAACGACCAGATGCTACTGGTGATGAAGTAGATGCAAAGGCCAGCTGGCACCTTGAAGAACATGACCCCCATGAAGATGGTCATGTACATCATCATGGTCTGAGCCATTTGTTGTTGTTCGTCGGTCGCCTTTGGCATCAGCACCTTCTGCTGAATGATGAACAACGTCACGGTGATAATCGGCAACAGATTCAGGTAGGGACCGAACCAACCAGTCCCTTTCCCTGCAATCCAATCGGGCATCCAGGTGGACCAGTTGAGCAGCATGTCGGGACCGGCCAGATTGGAGCACCAGTCGAAGCCTGGGATGAGCGGTTGCTGGCGCAGCTGCACGTCGACCGAGACGGCGCGATAAAGCCCGATCATGATCGGGATCTGGATGAACAAAGGAAGGCAGCCGGAAGCGGGATTGAAATGGTGCTTTTGATAAAGCTCTCGGGTTTCCTTCGCACGCCTTTCAAAATCGTTCTTGTACAGTTCGTTGATCCGCTTGATTTCCGGCTGCAAGGTCTGCATTTTCTGCGCGTTCAAAGAGGCGCGGCGGGTGAGCGGGAACAACAGACTGCGGACCAAGACTGTCAACAGAACAATCGCGATGCCGTAATTCCTCACAATCGCGTAGAGCGTATGCAGAATCCACGAAAGCGGTTTGTCCCACCACTTGAACCAGCCGTAGTAGACCAAATCCCCCAGTCCGTAACGGTCCAGCAGCGCGGGATCCTTTGGTCCCGCAAAAAGCAGATACTTTCGCTTGTGCTCAGCCCCTGCTGGCACCTCGACGGGCACCGTATCCAACCATGCACTCACATTGGCGGCGTTCTGCTTGGATGGGACCAGTTGGCTTGGATCGCACTGCGCCCGAGTCGCGGCTTGTGCGACCTGATCGAGGTCCTGAGCCTGAGAAGGGTGAGGCATCAAAGTCGCCGCGAAGAACTGGCCGTCGATACCGAGATACTTCAGGTCGCGTTGATCGGGCGGGAGAGCGGCGCTGATGAAGAGGCTGTCAGGCTCTCTGGGGTTGCTGCGGGCCGCCGTGACAATGCCACCTCGTGTCAATGTCGTGTGCCCCTGTCTCCGACTGGAATAGACGATGTCGCGCGCTCCCGAGCCTTCGAACATGTGTGGGCTGATTTTGACCAGGTACCACCAACCTTCTAGGGTCAGCCCGTTGAACGCTTCCTGCCGAAAGGCAACGCGGTGCGACTTCTGGCTGCGGTTGCGGACTGACGTCTCCAGTTCCAAGTCGTACCCCGACCCGCCGGCAGTGCTGGTCCCCAGGTTGGGTCGGAGCCAATACCGCTTGACCAACTCCAGATCCGCATCGATCCCCTGCTTCTTCAGCCATGGACCAAGGGGCATCCGAAACTCCACACCCTGTGCGGGAGCGACCCCGTCGGTTGGCTCCTTTTCCTCCAACCATTCGGACTGCCAGTGCCCATCAAGCGTCTCCTGCAGACCAGGTAGCGCGGATGATCCAGCGAGGATTTGCCGATCATCGAGCGACGCGAGGGTGGTGAGGCAGGAAAGCCGGTTCCAGTTCCCCTGGACCTGTTCGTCTCGCTGGTCATCTCCTTGGCGAATCACGTCCATCGGCTGCTGGACCAGTTGGACCTGAAAGGCCATCGCCGACTCCGTGCCTGTTCGCAGCACCTCCACCTTCACATCTTGCCCAGGCTTCGTCCCAGCAAGGGCTCCATGGAGATCGACTAGCGACTTCACGGGCGTCTGCCCCACCTGGACAATCAAGTCACCCTTGCGAAGTCCACGCGGATTGCTGGGTGTCTTGTAATCGACTGCGTCGGCAGCGGGGGAACCGGGTGGAACCACCTGAACCCGCAAACCTTGCGACTCTTCCGTCAGCGCTAGGTAACCCCAATATCCAGCTTCGGCTTCGATGTTCCGATAGCGAAACTTCCCCTCTTTCTCCTGCTCCACCAGCTCGATCCGTTCGATACCCCCACCTCGACTGGAGAGGGTCACCAGCAAGCGAAACCCCTCCTCGGGTCGCATCGATCCAAGCGAATGCCAGGACGGAGTTACTTCGGGAAGCTTCTCCTCCTCTCCCGATGGCTCACTCAGCGGATCTTCCAGCGGTTTGGGGTCGGATGCAACCACTGCGTCGGTCGCGGCACCACCCGAGGGTGAGCTACCTGGCGACGCAATCGCTGCGGGTGGCACATCGGCTTGAGGAGGAGCAAATCGCTGCCTTAGGGACGACCAAAGAAGGAACATCCCGGCTGTCAGAAAAAGCCAGGCTAGGAATCGTTTATCCACTCGAAATACCTTTTGAAGGGGGCTGATGCGGCACCATCGTCGCCGACATCGTCCTCACGCGAACCATTCACTACCGTCCCGTTTTCAGTCTTTCCGCAAGGAAGGACCCCAACAACGGGACCGCCAAGATTTTTTTCATTGTCTGATCGACATCGTACTCGATCCGCCGAAAAGTCACTCTGCGGCCTTCGACAATGGCGTAGCAACTTCGCCAATCCCCATCGCGTGGCTGCCCAACGCTACCCACGTTGATCATCGACTTGCCATTGCCCAGCAGAAATCCCGCCGAGCATTCATCTTCGGGGATGAAGGTGAAGTCTTCTGTGAAAACCCCCGGCACGTGGGTGTGCCCCATAAAACAGACTTCCTGGATCATCGAAAACAACTTTTCCATTTTTCGCTGCTCGTGTGCGTCCTCCGGGAAGACGTACTCATTGAGCGGGTTGCGGATCGATCCGTGCACAAAGCAGTGCCCCCCCTCGACATGAGTTCTAGGCAATCTCGCCAGAAACCCCATGCGCCGTCGGATTTCCTCGCTGCTGCCGGTCGTCTCCAACTGCTGGCGGGTCCAGAAAATCGCTTGCTCGGCCGTTCCACCAAATCCTTCGGGATCCAGCAGAGCACCAAAGTCATGGTTCCCCAAGATGCAGACATCTGCCTGCATGATGGCATCCAGGCACACACAAGGATCTGGACCGTACCCCACCACATCCCCGAGGCAGTAGATCTGATCACACCCCTGACGCTTGATGTCCTCTAGCACGGCGGTCCAG
>JBJSWM010001052.1:0-3213 GCA_046085865.1 Pirellulaceae bacterium | reverse complement strand
AGAAGGCTGCTGTTTTGGTCGGTCAGCGTTTCATCAGGAAGGCATCGAGGTTCATCAGCGCCTGCCCTAGCGCGAAGGCAGCAGCGGCCCTCGCGTCATCGATCATCGGGTTGGGGGAAGCGTTTCCTACTTTTCGAATCTGAGCCGCCTCTTCCGGGTGCGATTGATAGTAGGCCAACTGGTCCTCATAGAGATCCTGAAGCACCTTGCTTTCCGACCCGGTGGGCTTCCTTGACAGGCAAAGCAGGAATCCACGTTCGATCATCTTGGGAAGCTCACCCTGCGATTCCTGATGCAACCGTTCCCCAAGAGCGCGAGCCGCTTCGACGTACTGCGTCCCATTGAGAAGGATCAACGACTGAAGCGGTGTGTTGGTCCGTTCCCGCTTGGCGATACAAACGGCGCGACGCGGTGCGTCGAAGGCCAGCATCGCAGGTGGTGGGGAGGTGCGTCGCCAGACCGAATAAAGACTCCGACGGCGAACATCATCGCCTCCGCTGGGACCTGCCGGCTTGAACGCTTCCGACATCTCATAAGGGGTCACTGGCGGGCCCCCCTGCTGGTGTTTCAGCAAACCGGAGACCGCGAGTGCCTGGTCGCGAATCGCTTCGGCCGAAAGCCGAAATCGAGGCCCGCGGGCAAGCCAATCGTTTTCGGGATCCTCCTCCATCCACTTCGGATCATCGAGGCTTTCCTGCCGGTAGGTATCGCTCATCACGATCGTCCGAATCAGCTCTTTCAAATCCCAACCGTTTTGTATCCAGTGGGCGGAAAGACCATCGAGAACTTCCTGATATCTTGGGCGGTCCCCCTGGCTGCCGAAATCTTCGGAGGTTTTCACGAGGCCGCGTCCGAAGAACGACTGCCAAAGGCGGTTGACCAGCACGCGAGCGGTCAGTGGGTGGTTGGGAGCGGTCAGCCAGCGTGCGACGCTCAGGCGGTTTGCAGGCGTCCCTTCCGGCAGCGGTGGCAGCGCCTCGGGGACCCCCGGCTCCACCGCTTCTCCGCGCTGGTTGTATTCTCCACGTGCCAAAAGGTATGCCGGTTTCATGCCAGGCAATTCCCTCATCACCATGATTTCCTGGATGCTGTCTTCCAGTTGGTGCTGCGCTTCTCTTTTCTGCTGCAATGCCATCAGAGCCGCTCGGAATTCGGCGTCTCCTGTGTGGATCGCCGTCTCTTGAAGCTGCGATTCGACCGGCCCCAAAGAGTCCATTGCAACCGGATTGGGATAGGCATCGCAGTTGGAGGGAAGCTGAGCGACTTCCCATGAAGTCAACTGACGATCGAAGACGCGCACGTCATCCACCTTGCCACCGCGAAAGCCGCGGTCTCTAAACCGTTCTCCAATCGCGATGTTGTCTCCTCCCCCCCCGGTGATCTCCTTGGATAGATTGTCCCGCACCACATCGCAGTCGGCAGGTTTTCCGTCGATATAAAGCTTGAGTCCAGCGGCTCGGCTAGATCCATCGTAGGTGGCGGTGACGTGGGTCCACTGATTCAGCGGTGCTTCCAGTTGGGTGCGGATGGAGATGGCATTTCCCGGCCAGAAGTGGATCAATGACCACTTCCACTTTCCTTCCTCCAGCAGCAGTTCGTAGCCGCGGCTGGCGGCATCGGTCCAGGCTCGCGAGCGATGGAGCACCACGGCGCGTTCTTTCCGATCCGGCGTTTCGACCCAAAGTGAAATGGAGAAGGGCTGGCTGCGGCGGAAGTTTCCGATCGGCAGGTCGATCGGATCGTCTCCCGTCAATTCGACGGCTTGCCCCTGCTGTCCAGCAACAGGTTTGTTTTCCCCTCGCACTTCCGCCACCAAATCCGCCTTCAGCTTGCTGGGGGATTTTCCTTGCTGCAAGTCATCCAGCGGGAACCTAGCGATTTCACCCAGCAAAGGCTGAGCCATCGCGGTGGGCTCGATCCCCGACAGAGGCTGCTGCAGTCGCTTGTGCACCGCTTGCTCCGCCTCCTCGACCGACTGACGCAGTGAGTTGAGTTGTTCTTGCTGCTGATCGTTCGTCAGCATCAGTGCGGGAGTGGGGGGCGAAGGCGTGAAGTACGAGTAGAGCCCCGCTTCGTCGATGTTCTGGAAGACCGCGAAGAGTCGATAGAAATCTTTCTGCGAGATGGGGTCGAACTTGTGATCGTGGCAGCGAGCGCATTCAAAGGTCAGGCCCAGGAAGGCGGTCGCAAATGTCTGCACCCGGTCGGTGACATATTCGACACGATACTCTTCCTCGACGCTTCCACCTTCGGCTTCCTGCTGATGCAGTCTCTGGAAAGCTGTGGCAAGAATGGAGTCTTGCGAAGGGTTTTCGATCATGTCGCCAGCGACCTGCCACTGGATGAACTGATCGAACGGCATGTTCTTTTCAAAAGCCTGCAGCACCCAGTCCCGCCATCGCCACATTTCCCGATCGCGATCGACCTGGAAGCCAAAGCTATCGCTGTACCTAGCGACATCTAGCCAGTCGACCGCCATCCGCTCGGCATAGCGTGGGGAATTCAGGAGGCGATCGACCTGTTTGGCGTAGGCGTCCGCGGAGGGATCCTCCAGGAACTCCGATAATTCTTCGGGAGTCGGCGGCAAGCCGATCAGATCCAACGAAAGGCGCCGAAGCAACGTCGCACGATCGGCGCTAGGACGTTGCGACCTTCCCATCGTTGCCAATTTCCTTCGAATCGGCTCATCAATCAATGAAGCTGACGTCCCTTTTTCTGCTGGGAATTCCAGAGGTATGAAGGACCAATGCGGTTCGTAAACGGCGCCTTGAGCAATCCAGGTGCGAATCCTTTGCAGCTCTTCCGAGGTGATCGGATCCAGTTTGGAATGGGGAGGGGGCATCTGAAGGTCTGGATCGTCCGACAAGATCCGCTCCAGGATCGGGCTGGCATCTGGCTGATCAGGGAGGATCGCAGCGGCTTGATCTACCGCCACCGTGCGATCATCTAGGCGCAGATCGGCCTGCCTGTTGGCGGCATCCGGACCATGGCAAAAGAAGCATTTGTCCGAAAGGATCGGCCGAATGTCTTTGTTGAACGATATCTTTGGCTCAGACGCTGCCGGCTGCTGAACGTGGATGGTGCCAGAACCAAGGACCAAGCAGCAACCTGCGAGGGCCTGCAGCCAGAATGGGAAGGCGAAGCGATGAACGCTCAAAAAACATCCTGTAGGCGAAGAACGTCTGGCCATGGAAGCGGGGTTCCCGTTGGATT
>JBJSWM010001051.1:0-1091 GCA_046085865.1 Pirellulaceae bacterium | reverse complement strand
TTTCAGGATTTCCCAGGGATCCTTCCTCGAGACCGAAGAAAAATCAAGGCCGGCAGACTTGAGCCGCTCTCGGTGCAATGGTGTTTCCATCGCACGGGTCAGCACCCTGGTCAGACGCTCGCCGCGAAGCTCGTCCAGTTGCCCACGATCGCCAGATAAGTGAAGACGTCGCAGTTGGGAGCAATGATGAAGGCAATTTGTTTTGCCAAAAGCTTGCAGAAGATGAAGTCCAGTTGCACCGAACCACTCGGATCTTGGAGTCATTTTGTATTCAAAAAGAGGTTCTATTCCGCGCAATATACCCCACGCCGGGGCCGGCTCATCTCGAAAGTCCTGAACAAGCAAAAAGCGTGCACAGAGTACAATGACTGATTGATCAATCCATCAACCGGCGTCGCTCCCAACGCATCCTACAAATCTAGCTCATAACTTCCATATATAAAGTTGAAATTTGAATCACGATGGCGGCATCTGCCAAGCTACCTCTTCTGGGGGGCGCACGGTGCCTGCTACAGAGCTACCGAGATGTAGCGGAGTGGGCGGTCTTCAGCTCCCTGCTGTACTGGTTGTAGGAATTGACGGTCTCCTCGTTTCCGAAACTGCCGCGATGGAGAATCACTCGGTAGGCAATCAGCATCGTTTCCCCATCCGGTAAAGAGGCACCGCCCTCCCGGCTTTCTCCCTCCACCTCAGGAAAATCTTTTCGACCGAAGGGATTATGAGCGAACAGGCCATAGGTGCGCACGTGCCAGCGCCCGGGAGCACGATAGCTGGAAGGATGGCAAAGGATGGCGATCCCAACACGCTCTCCTCGGTGATCGCCCGTGTAGTCGACCCATTCGGCCGGAAGGCCCCACGCATCGCCATCGATCTTGCCACGCGAGGAAGTGATCTTTCCACCCAGTTTGGCATCCACCTTCATCCACTCGGCCACGCGAATCCCAAACGATCCCTCTTTGGTGTCACCAAACTCCACAGGGCCGTCCGACGCATGCAACCAGAAATCCAGGTCAATCACCGTTGCCTGATCGTCACCTGAGAATCGCATGCTGCGAGTCTCGGTCAGGACGCGTTTGCCATTTGGGGCCATC
>JBJSWM010001050.1:0-2774 GCA_046085865.1 Pirellulaceae bacterium | reverse complement strand
CCGAGCAATTCGACCACTGGCTTTACACTCAAGAACCGCTGCATGATCGCTACTGTGGTCACTACCTGGGTGGAAAAGCCATCGACCCTATCACCAATTGGACCCGATCGGCTCTTCCCATCGCGAAGACAATAAAAACCAAGAGCTATGGAGAATCCATAGAGCCACGGCTTTTGGTCCATCGCCAACGTTTAGTTGGTGAACTTCCTAATGTAGACCATTGGCTGGAACCCGACGTTGTAAAGTTGGAACCGCTTTGGGATCAATGGAGAAGTCGTCGTCTCCCGTGGGGGCTTCTAACCGGTGCAGGAATCGCCGGTTTGCTCTGGTTCCTTTACCGACGTGAAGAAGTCCAGCGACAGAAACAACTTCCAGCAGAACAACTGCCGGAGTGATCGTCAGGTGTGCGTTAGAGGGAACCACCCTCGGTAGCATCCACCCTCCGCAGATGTCTGGCCCCATTTACCTTATTGCCAAGCCCCAGCAGTTCATTCAGGCAACAACTCCAACTCCAGTTGCACTTGACGAGCCCCATCCTTGGACAGCCAATGGGTCAAGCGACGAGCGATCGATTCCAGCGAACCATCTTCCTCTGCTTCCTTCTGCATCTGTTCGTCCAGCCAGCTCTTCAAAGCTTCTAGATCCTTCCGCGTCATCCGACCGCGCTTCACGTTCAGGACTTCCCAAGTCGACCACCGCTGCAACTCTTGCCAATCGGCCAGCGTCCATCGACACCCATGCCACTGCAGGTGACGAAGATCACGGCAAAGTCTCTTCACCTTCTCTGAAGAGAGGGACAAGGTGTCAAATCCAACGAAAGTCGCCGGGCATGGCCCAGGGTCGGCCAGCCTCATGAACTGCCGGATTTCATCCTCCATCTGCTGCCCACGAATGCGCCACGAAACCATTTTCAAATGCTGCGTCTCAATCTCCCAAAGGTTGTCGGGACTTAAAAGCGCCAAGGGAACCTCCAGCCGCTCCAGCTTTGGGGTGTCTCGCACCAGCGTCGCAAGTCCGCCCTGAGTCATGCTTCGGGGAGCATCCACCGTCAGCTCCAGCAACTCCCTCCGCCCAGGGCTTTGAGACCAGCATCCATCGTCGTTGTTGCAGTCGAACAACTTGAGCTGGGTTAGGTTTCCACTAGCAAAAACCTGGGGCCAAATCGACTCTGGTAGACCCAGATGCTGCAGATCCATCCGCTCACACTTAGAAAAATCGATCGATCCCCATAAGTCGCTCGAATCCCCAGCATTCGTCCGCTCCGCGTTGCCCTCATAGCGGAATTCTATCGGCCGCAAGCCATCCAGCCTTTGGGAAAGTGCTCCCGGTTGCGAGGCACCCTTGAAGATGACTCGCCTCTTCTCTGCCAGCCACCATGAGGGAAGAGGATCGGCAGGAAGGTCCGTTAGATCCAAAGTCCAATCGGTGGCAATCGCTAAGCCCGCAGGGTCCAGCTGGCTTTGTCGCAATGAAGGAAGGCAAGTACCATCTTGCAGTTGGATCCATCCCCACTTGGATGCGGGGAGAGGGACGGAGTTGCTCGGCGGTTCGAAGGCCGAGTCCGACATGGCATTCAGTCGACTTCGCACCTTGGAGCGGCTGATGGCTTGCAGCGGGAGAAAGATAAGTCCTACCAGAACTAGCAAGGCCGTCATGAGCCCCCATTTGCGGGCGGCCTTGGGTGCCCAAGTGAGGGAAAGTAGCAGCAGGGGCAACCAAATCGCAAAGATTGCCCATGCAAAAACATCCCAATGCCACCGAACTCCCGCTAGACCAAGCCAGCCGAAAGCCAGTACCGTGGATACCAAGACCCCAGCTCCAGCCATCCACCACCATGGACGGATCGAGCGACTTTCTGAATGCAGCGATTCCATCAGACTTTGGTTCAAAGGGAATGAAAGAACTTCGATTGACCCATCGAGTTTACTACGCCTCGCCTACCGTTTGGGTTCGAAGACGGCTTACCCCGAAACTTCTCCACTGCACTTCTAGCGACGTCTGCAGTCATCCCAACATCCTTTCCCCTTCTTCCCGCCCGCCCCCCCTTGATCCATCGCTCCAGCTAGCCAGATAGGATGAGACCTGAGACCATGGTTGCGCTAGCTGCTGAACCACTAGACTGCAACATCACCAAGAGTGACTGAACCAGTGATTTGGAATATTGTCTCAAATTCGGAAAAGAGCGGATGATTCGTGAAATGAGGAAGGACAAGCGCCGAGCCGTTGGGGCGAAGGAGAATCGCGGTATGGGCAGGGAGAAGTTATTCTCTCTTTCCAAATGGAAAACAATCCGTCCGGTCCGTCAGCCGATTGCCATCGCTGGTCTGCTGCTGACCCTCCTGGCAGCAAAGGCTACGCTCCAAGCGCAGACGATCGAGCGAAAAGAGGGTGCCTGGGAAGCGTTTCCTGCCGCACAGGTTCAGTTCCTCGAAGGTAGTCCGTTTCGATCCCAGCTAGAAGTGAACGCGAAAACGTTATTGACGATCGGGGTGGATCGCGCCCTTTACGCATTTCGAGTTCAGGCAGGATTACCAACGCTAGGAGCCAAACCCTTGCGAGGTTGGGCGACACCTGAGCCGTCGGGCGCATTTCCTGGGTTCTTTGAAGGGCATTACCTTTTGGCATTCTCCGAGTTCATGGATCATGTGGTCGACCAATGGTCGAAAGCGATCGTCGGTAGCTGCATGCATCGAAATCGCCGAAAGGTAATGCCCTTCAAAGAACCCAGGAAATGCGCCCGACGGCTCAGGTGTCGCCCAACCTCGCAAGGGTTT
>JBJSWM010001049.1:0-8168 GCA_046085865.1 Pirellulaceae bacterium | reverse complement strand
CGCTCTGCGAAGGGGTGAAGATGGGCTAGCTGCATTTGGCTAGCGGCAATTTCTGGCCCGTTTTCTACCCGGCCAAGCTTTGAAAAAGCTTGGATAAGTCGTCAAAACCTGCCTTGCAGGCCTTTGTCATTCGGCTTGGCTACACGATCTTCCCCTTGGGAGCCTCCAATTCCGTTGCATTATTCTGGCGACCGCTAGACTGTTAAGGGGGAAGATCGGGCGGGGAATTCCAGTCGAGGGGTGGTTTCATTGACGACGAACACCAGAACCGGGCCCGTATGGGTCATTACGGGGGCGTCCAGTGGGATAGGCCAAGCGATCGCGCTGGAGTTGGCGACTCCCGGGGCTTCCCTTTGCCTACAAGGCCGCTCCAACGTCGCGGGAATTTGTGCAACAGCGGATTTGGTAGCACAGCGCGGGGCGGATAGCCGGATCTTCATGCTGGATCTTTCTGATCCAACTGCCTGCCGTACTTTGGTATTGGGAGCTTTTGCCGCACACGGTCGCGTGGATGGCTGGATCCATGTCGCGGGGGCGGATGTTCTGACGGGACCCGCTTCCAAGCAACCTTTTATTTCCAAGTTGGAACGGCTTTGGAAGGTGGATGTTCAGGGGACAATTCTCTGCACACGGCTGGCGGGAGAGCAGATGCGCCTCCAGGCTCGTTGCTCGCAGCGAACCCCGACGATACTGACGATGGGGTGGGATCAGGCGGAGTCGGGGATGGAAGGGGACAGTGGGCAATTTTTCGCAGCTACCAAAGGTGCCGTGATGGCCTTCACGCGAAGCCTCGCCAAGTCGCTAGGCCCCGATGTTCGCGTCAACTGCATCGCCCCTGGTTGGATTCAGACATTGTGGGGTAGGTCGGCACCGCCGCACTGGGACCAGAGGGCGAGGGGTGAGGCGATGCTTGGGCGCTGGGGGACTTCCGAAGACATTGCCAAGGTAGCGAAATTTCTTTTGAGCCCCGATTCGCAGTTTCTCAATGGGCAGGTCGTTGCTGTCAATGGAGGCTGGAAGCCAGCCTGGCCTGCACCCTAGCCATTGCTAGATATAACGTGATGGCAGCGGGGGGCTCGACGCGGAATTCGAAGTGTGGCCACTGGCGGCTGGCATTGCATCCAATCGTTTGGATTCGCTAAAAGTTGGGCGGCGATCGTCAGGCGATTTGGTGCAGGCAAACTTTCCTACCGCCGCGATTGCCGGACTGGCGATGCATGAAGCACGCCTTGAAACTATCTCTTCTGCACGGATGCCTGAACATGCCGCTCCTGGAACCGCTTCAATCGATTGGTCCATGCTTGGTGCCAGTGCTTTCTGTCGCAGGCATCCTGACGCTTCGAGGTCGAAGTGATGCGGGCGATCAGGGTTGGCGTGAGCGGCTGTTTTATGCCATTTTGCTTTTGGTTGGATGCTCGGTTGTCCGCACCGTGGCGGTCAACGACGCCTGCTGGCTGTTGCACTGTGGGAGTCTGGCGATCTTGGTGCTTGGGGCGCTATTCCCTCTTCGCGATCCTCAAGCCAACACGATTTCCGAATCGTACGGTCCGACCTATTAGGGTTGGTCTACTGGTTTCCAGGCGGGGCATGGACTTGATGGGATTTGGATCGACTAGCCAGTATTTCACCGATCCCTCTGTTGACATCCATCTCTCCGCTCTTTTTTTCTCCCGTCACCTCCGAGCCGTTTCTTAGGATCGTTATCCTGAGGTGTCGGCAAACGGGATCAGTTGGCTCCGGTCGGTTCCTTTCTGGCCGTCGGTGGAAGGCGAGCCTGTGTGGTGAGGGTGACAAGTTGATGGTGACAGGGGAGCGTCCAAAAATCCTGGTGACTGGCTACGGTGGCTTTTTGGGAGCCGCCATCTGCCGAAAGCTGCTCGCTGAAGGCTATCGAGTGCGGGGTTTGGCGCGAGGCTTCTATCCCGGCCTGACGCAACTTGGCGTCGAAGCGATCCAGGGGGACATCACCGATCGGTTGGTGTGCGAGCGAGCTTGTGCGGGTGTGGCGGGGGTGGTCCACACGGCGGCTCTCGCGGGGGTTTGGGGGAAAGCCGACGACTACGAAGCGATCAACGTTCTTGGAACGCAGCAGATCTTGGAGGCGGCCAAGCGGGCAGGATGCCGCGCGATGGTCTACACCAGCAGCCCGTCGGTCACTTTCGGAGGCACTGGTCAGGAAGGAATCGATGAATCGGTTCCCTATCCAGAGCGTTGGCTTTGCCACTACCCCCGAACGAAGGCGATTGCGGAGCGAATGGTTCTGGAGGCCAATCGGCATGGTGGACTGCTAACGTGTGCTCTTCGGCCGCATTTGATCTGGGGTTCTGGGGACCCGCATCTGATTCCCAGGTTGATCGAACGATGCCAGCAGGGCCGGTTGGCGAGGATTGGGTCAGGCGACCAAAAGATCGATACGGTTCATGTCGACCTGGCAGCTGAAGCCCATTGGCAGGCACTAAAGAATCTGATGTCCGACGATCCGCGCTGTGGGGGCAAGCCCTACTTCATCACCGATGGAGCCCCGATCGCTTGCTGGGAGTGGATCACGATGATCCTGAATGCCGCGGGACTCTCGCCGCCTCGGCGTCGGATTCCGACACGCATTGCCTATGGTGTCGGCGCGATGCTGGAGTGGTGCTACCGCGTGACGGGCCGGCAGGAGGAACCGCCGATGACCCGTTTCGTTGCGCTGCAGTTAGGGCTGCCTCATTATTTTTCGATCCAAGCTGCTGGTCGGGACTTTGGGTACGATCCACGAATCGATCGAGTCGGAATGCTGGAGCGAATGAAGCCTTGGCTACATCAGCTTCGCAGAGTGTGAGTTGGCGTCAGAAGGTGGGAGGAGGGTAGGCTTATGGGGATTTCAAATCGACCCAGACAGGGCGATGGTCGGAAGCTTTCAGCCGTTCGATCCACGGAGCTGTCTGGGGCGAGGGTGCTGGCCAGAATACCCCTTGAGCTACAACGGTCCAGGGTAGCGAAGGAAGGACATAGTCGCACCTCAAGTTCCCGCTGGTGCGATCCTGGAAATCGGCCGTATCGTAGGCCGGGTCGCCTGCATGCTGCAGGTTGATCCCTCTCTGTTGCTCTGCCGCAGCTTTGGCTCCCTCGCTGGCAGGGCTGCCCGCAGTGGCCAGACGGGGATGCTTTAGCAGCTTTTGAATGGCGGAGCGAACGCCGTCGCCATCGGCGGGGTCCGCGTTGAGGTCGCCGCAAAGAACGAAGCTGTCGACTTCCCCCAGCCCTCCGCGTCGGCCTTGGTCATCGACGATGTAGTTTGCCGATGGTGCGCCATCCAGGTAATCGCTCCAGAAGCGAATCTCATCATGATTGCGGCGGCCGTTTCGATCTTCGGTGCCATCGAAGACCGGAGGAGTGGGGTGGGATGCCAGCAGATGAACGACCCCATGGGGCGTCTGGATTGGGATATCCCAATGGCTCTTGGAACTCAGCCGAAGGATTCGCCATACATTTTCTGGATAATAATTGCCATCTTCCGTCTTGGGCTGCATGGCTTCCGGCATCTCGGACCACGGAAGCATCTGGAACGTACGCACCTGATCTCGAAGGATCGGAAAGCGACTGAATACCGCCATCCCATACTGACCGGGATACTGCCCAAACCCAAAGGCATCCTCGGGGTCGGTGGTCGATTGATTGCGGTTGAGATCTAGTCCGGTAGGTACTCCGGTATTGACCGCTGCAACGAAACACTCCAAGTAGGGTCGACCGCCAGGCCCGGTGTTCAGATAATTATTTTGAAACAGCTGCACTGCTTGATGTTGAGCGTCGTAGTCGAACTCATTGAGCAGCACGATATCGGCATCGACCGCCTGGACGACTTCCGCAATTTGTTCCGCCCGAAGGCTTCCCTTCTCTAGTTCCACCACCAATTCGCCGGCTCGCTTGCCATGGAGCGACGTGTTGTAGGTCATGACCCGGAGTGTCCCTTGTGGGCGAGTTGGCAGAGGGGAATCGGGGATCGTGTCTGTCTCCTGAATCGAAGGGATGCTTGAAGAGCTCGAGGGCTTAGCCGAGAGGGCTTCGGAGGTCTGCGCGTACAGGGTGGCTGGGTGTCCGAAGTGGCTTGCAGCTTCCAGAGATACAAAAGAGATGAGGGGCCACACAAGCCTCAGGAGGAGCGACGCGGTGTTGGCGCGCGGCGGACACGTGGAAACCTGACGAATGGCGATGCGGTGGAGTCGACTCACGGATCGCGCCTCAGAGTGAGGTTGGTCCTGGCGTGAGTGTCGGCATACCATTGACGCCAAGCATCTTCGTCGTACTGGTAGTTGGCTCCCTCGGCATACATCAGCAGTGTCGAAAGGACTTGTGGGTGTTCTTTTTGGAAGGTCATTTCGACTTCCTTGGAGCCTTGTCCAAAGCCGATACCTCCATCATTGTTGAAGCCCGCGCCACTTCCGGCTCCAACTGTCGATACCTGTTTGTGGACCGTCACGAGAGAATCGATCAGCGGTCGGATGGCTCGGGGATCAGGAAGAGATCCCAGGGCTTCTGCAGCTCGATCAATCTCCAGCGGGTTATCCGTCTTGGGGTTTCGGTTGGCAAGATACTCGATGAAGAATTCGGGGGCCCAGGTTTGGCCCGAGTTGCGGATGATCTCGACCGCTCTGTCGCGAATGGGCCGCTGTTCGTCGCGGAGGGCGGTTTCGCAGAGAACGCGAATGGCAGGGGCATTGCCAATGCGGCCGAGCATGTCAACAAGTTCCCGACGAATTGCGGGATTCCCATTTTCTTGCCGATTTTCGGAGATCAACTTGGCGATCCGAGGAACGGCAAGTGGATCGTTCAAATGGCGAAGGGTCGCCAGGGCATCGGCGCTTCGTTTACTTTCCTGGAGGATCTCTCGCAAAGCCAACTCGATTCTCTTTCCAGCGGCTGCCTCGGCCTCTCTCTGCTGCGTCTGGGCATCCTCGATGGCGATCTCTTCGGGAAATCGCCACTTGTTCCCTTTTCGCTGCAGGCCCAATCGCCCCCAATGAACCGATTCATGAACCCAACCATCAGATTCCGTTTTGACATAACCTAACGTCGCGCGGGTGGGGCGATGCTCAGGATCGAGATCCAGGAGACGTTCACGATGGGCGTTTCCTAGCGATCGCAGTCCAACTCCCTCACACCAGTCGACCACTTTGGCATGGGCTTCCGCGGTCTCTTCAATCCGTGCCAGTCCCTCAAGATAGGTTTGTTCGTCGTCGATCAGCGGGATGACGCGCCGGACCTGATTGGCAGCCAGTCGCAGCGTCACGCCATCGGTGGTTTCAAACAGATACTCTTGCGAAGTGGTGTCGGAGGGGTTTTTCCAGGTTCCTTCGATTCTCGCTCCGCCCACCAATTCAAGCACTTCAGCGAAGCAGGATGAGTAAGGGAATGCCAGCAGAATCGATGCTAATGCACAGGTCTTCAGAGAAAGAAAGTGGGGCATCGATGGGCTCCGGTGACTGCGAAAGTCGGTCGGAAAAATCGCGGTGATCTAGTTGTTCATCGTAGCCTTCTCATCGGCCAGATGCCAGCGCGAGCCACTGGCATGGGGTGCAATGGACGGAAGCGATAGGCTGGAGTGGGGCTGTCATGCTACGAAAAAAGCCGCCAGTTCGCAGATCGGCGAACCGGCGGCTGGAAGTCCACTCAACTCTCAGAGGAATCTCGTAGAGTCCAAGTTCTCCGAGGATCAGTACATGTCGTGGTCGCCACCATGGCCTGCCTTCGCTTTTTCCGCCTTCGGCTTTTCAGCGATCAGAGCATCACTGGTCAGCAGCAGTGTGGAAACGCTGGCGGCATTGGCGAGAGCGGTACGTGTCACCTTGGTCGGGTCGATCACGCCAGCCTTGACCATGTCCTCGTAGGTGTCGGTCAGGGCATTGTAACCGAAGTTGCCTTTCCCTTCGAGCACCCGTTCGCAGACGATACCGCCATCCTGTCCGGCGTTGTTGGAGATCATCGTCAACGGAGCACGGCAGGAACGGACGACGATGTTGTAGCCGACCTTTTCGTCGTGAGCTGCATTTTCGTCGATTTTCACCAGCGAGCTGGCTCGAAGCAGTGCGACGCCACCACCGGGCAGAATCCCTTCTTCGATTGCCGCGCGGGTCGCATGCAACGCGTCTTCCACTCGGGCCTTCTTCTCTTTCATTTCGCTTTCGGTCGCCGCACCGACGTTGACCTTCGCAACACCACCTGCCAGCTTCGCCAGACGTTCTTCCAGCTTTTCGCGGTCGTAGTCGCTGGTGGTATTCTCGATCTCGCGACGAATCTGATCGATGCGAGCCTTGATCTCCGACGACTTGCCGGCACCTTCGATGATCGTCGTGTTGTCTTTGTCGATGATCACTTTCTTTGCACGACCTAGGTCGGCAAGAGTCAGCGACTCCAGCTTGCGTCCCAGCGCCTCGAAGATGGGGGTTGCATTGGTGAGGATCCCGATGTCTTCCATCATCGCCTTGCGACGGTCGCCGTATCCAGGGGCTTTTACCGCAGCGATCTTAAGCGTGCCGCGAAGCCGGTTGATCACGAGAGTCGCCAGCGCTTCACCTTCGACATCTTCCGCAATGATCAATAACGGTCGACTCTGCTGCACCACCTGCTCGAGCACTGGGACGAGGTCCTTGATGTTCGAGACCTTCTTTTCGAAGACGAGAATGTAGGCGTCTTCGAGCACAGCTTCCATCGTCCCTGGGTCGGTGACGAAGTAAGGAGAGAGGTAACCACGATCGAACTGCATCCCTTCGACCAGTTCCAACTCGTCGTGCAAGCTCTTCCCTTCGTCCACCGTGACAACTCCGTCCTTCCCGACTTTCTCCATCGCATCTGCCAGGAGATTCCCGATGGCGCGATCGTTGTTGGCGGCGATCGTCGCGACGTTGGCCATCTCCCCCTTTTCCTTGATCTTGATCGACATCTTGTGGAGCTTTTCCGTGATGTCCGATACCGCTCGCTCGATACCGGTCTTCATAGCGATCGGGTTGACACCCGCGACTACCGCCTTCAGACCTTCATTGAAAATCGCTTCCGCAAGAACGGTAGCCGTTGTCGTTCCATCGCCAGCGACGTCGCTGGTTTTGCTGGCGACCTCTCGGACCATTCGGGCGCCCATGTTCTCATAGACATCTTCCAGGTCGATTTCCTTCGCCACGGTAACACCGTCCTTGGTGACGGTCGGGCTTCCAAAGCTTTTCTGAAGAATGACGTTCCGCCCCTTGGGGCCAAGAGTCACCTTGACGGCACGGGCCAATTTGCCGACACCGCGACGAATCGCTTCCCGCGCTTCCTGATCGAATGCAATAATCTTTGCCATGTCTCAAAATCTCCAAGTGTTTGATGGATTCAGGTGTTTTTTTGGGGGGCCAGCACCCGGCTAGCGACCCGACGCTCAACGAGTTCAGCCGATAACCGCCAAAACCTCACTCTCACCCATCAGCAAGTACTCCTCACCGTCGACTTCAATCTGTTCACCAGCGTAGCTGGTGAACAGCACGCGATCGCCTTCCTTCACCTGCAGTGCGATGCGGCTCCCGTTGTTGGCCAGCCTGCCATCTCCAACGGCCACCACCTTGCCACGAGTCGGACGATCCTTCGCCGAATCGGGCAACAAAATTCCACCAGCAGTCTTCTCCTGCGACTCTTCTCGCTGAACCACCAAACGATCCCCAAGAGGCTGCAACTTGATTTTGGCCTTGGATTTGTTGGCCGATGGCATCTGATTTCTCCTGACTTTTGCGATCCACTCAACCGCTTGAAACAAGACGATCTGGTCGCCGATCCCCGGCAACCCAGCATGCCAAAAAGGCATTTAGTCTCCGAAACAGCCCTTCATCGATGCAAAGTTCGTGCCGAAGCGACCAATTTATTGGCAATGAGAGCCGCAAGCCACTTTGGTGTGGTCGAGTCCTGGGCGGGGTGGAATCCTAGCGATCTGCAAAGAGCCGCATGTCATTTTGGCATGCTGTCTCACGAAGGCGATCTTCCATGAGAAATTGGCACCATGTTGCCTTTCACCCTGTCTTTTTGATATTTCCTAGGCTTCCTATTCTTCCTCGTGAAAGGTGGGTGGCACCGATTGTGATACCGCACCGATTGTGATACCGCACCGATTGTGATAATTGGATTCCCCTGATTGGATTTTCTTTACGCTTTCCAAGTTGCCCAGG
>JBJSWM010001048.1:0-6464 GCA_046085865.1 Pirellulaceae bacterium | reverse complement strand
CTTTTGTGGTGGATTTTCATCAAATTGGTGCCACCCACCGATTGGGTTTTACCCCCCGCTGGGGGGTGATGTGCTGATCATCCCTGGCGCCCATCATGGTGCTTTCTCGAGGCATGGCCGTCCCGGCCACGCAGTCTTCTGCCCTGGGTGCTAGCTTTCAGTTTCAGCCGTCACTTCTTTTTGGTTGGCGGTTGGAGTCGTGGCAGATATCACTGGCCGCTTGCACCGAGTGAGAAGATGGCGGGGGGATCCCCCTCGAACGGAATTTCTTCTTGCCTTGCTGTGCAATCGGTCCACTGTGCAATCGGTGCCAGCTAGCAATTGAGAAAAACCGCTGGTTGGGGTCTTTTCTTGCCAATTCGTCCCTACCGCCATCCGCATCCGGCGCCCTTCGATTCAGCAATGTCCCTTGTTTGAGCCATGGTGGCTTTGCAGTTTGTTTAGGCATCCAGTCGTGGAAAGACGTTCTTTGGGTTGGTCACTAAGGCGTGGTGATAGGACTCGACTTCTTCACTCGCCACGGAAGGCTGGCGTAGCGAAGCGGGCTGTCGCCTGATGCCGACAAGATACGCTGGGCCCAGCGAGTGTCGCCTTCCAGGGCCGTTCGAATCGTTCGACACGAATTCTTCTCGGATCAGGAGAAAGGAGTTCCCTACGAGGGATCCTCGGGGATGTCTTTCCCCTTCCTCTGGCTGAACCAAGGAATATCGGCCACACCCTGCTCGGCATTGCACCAGCGAGCCATCACGAAGAGAAGATCGCTGAGGCGGTTGAGGTAGATGATAATTTGCGATGGGTCACTGACCTGTGGTTGGCGGCCCAGGCTGACTACATTGCGTTCTGCCCGACGGCAGGTGGTTCTGGCCAAATGGAGATGAGCCGCAGCAACTGATCCGCCTGGAAGAATGAAATTGCGTAACGGTGCAAGCCCTTCATCGAGTTGATCGATCCACTGTTCCAGGATCGCAACGGGCGCCTCGCCCGACCACTTCATCTCATGGGCATCGGGATCCGGAGTCGCCAGCTCGGCGCCGATCGCGAAAAGCTCCCGCTGCACTTGTAGCAACTTCGCGTCGATCGAATCAGGGCATCCAATGGACCTGACCATCCCCAAAATCGCATTGAGTTCGTCGATCTCGCCATAGCTGCAAATCCGCGGATGGTCCTTGTCGACGCGAGGGCCGCCAAAGAGTCCCGTCGTGCCGGCATCCCCGGTCTTGGTATAAATCTTCATGGTCGCTCTGCAGGCTGGAGGGATCGAACATTCAACGCCCTACGATACCCAGGTGGCAAGAAATCGGAAATGGTACCCTCCCTGAAGGCCGCTGGTGTGCTCCTCTTCCGCAGTCAACCAAGTAGGCAACCAAGCTGGCAGTTTTTGTTGATGAAACACCCGGATCGATGGGACCTCCCCAAAGGTCATTTGGATTCCGGCGAGACGTGGCGACAAGCGGCTGGGCGGGAACTTCGCGAGGAAACGGGCATCGACCAGAAGGATGTCGATTTCGCCCCTGGATTTCGTTTCGAATTGCGCTACTCGGTTACCTACCAGTCCCAAGTCTACGACAAGCGTGTCATCTATTTTCTAGCGCATTGGCGAAGGGACGGGGTGCTGAGGGTCACCGAACATAGTGGCTACCAGTGGTGGGACTGGAATCCACCTCATCGCATTCAGTCCCAAACGATCGATCCCCTTCTCGCGTCGGTTGCAACCTACCTTTCCAGTCCTCAAGCGGGCCGATGGCTGGCCCGCATGCACCCAAAGCTAGACGGATAAGCCGCTCCAGCAGCCCTAGGGAAAGAGGGTTGTCATGGAGCAGGCGGGGTGCCATATCGGCCATCGATCTTTCGGCGCAAGGGAATCCTATAGGACGCACCGCAGGCAATCGCTAAACTTAATTGGACTCGATGTTCGAATCTCCAAAATGCCTGTCCATCCGATGGCCGTCAGCATCCCAGGATGAGGGAGGATGCTGAGTCCTCGGGCGCCGCGTTCCGCAAAGGTGCTTTGCTTATGAAAAAAGTGGAAGCCATCGTACGGCACTTCAAACTGGAGGATGTGAAGAACGCGCTGACGGAGGAGGGGATTCACGGAATGACCGTCTGTGAAGTGCGCGGATATGGACGCCAAAAAGGACACACTGAGATCTATCGTGGCACTGAGTATGCCGTCGATTTCGTTCCTAAGGTGAAAATTGAAGTCGTCTGCACCGATGAGAATCTGGACCAAGTGATCCAGACGATCCTGCGCACCGCGCAAACAGGGCAGATTGGCGACGGCAAGGTCTTCGTGCAAAACCTTGAAAACGCCATCCGCATTCGTACGGGAGAAACCGGTAACGAGGCCTTGTAGCCGAAGCCACGCAGCCCAGTCCTCGACGACGATCGCGCAACGATCGTCCGACCTCAAACTGCCATCCCAAGATACTCCAGCATATAGGCCCAAGCACCGCGATGCCCTCCGCTCAGACGATTCAACCGCTGGTGCTTTTGGCACGAGAGCGGCTTGCGGATGGCCGCAGCAAACTGGAGCAGCAGCATCGTAGCGGCTCCCCAGGCCCTCAAACCTGCGCGCGATGGACCGAACTGGTCGATGCACTCATCGTCGATCTCTGGAAAGGGATCCTGCAGGAATGCAACCTTTCTTCCGATCCCCCAGGAGTCGCTCTGGTGGCGCACGGAGGCCACGGCCGCGGTGATCTGGCCCCCTACTCCGATGCCGACCTGATGCTGCTGCATCGGCCGGAGCAATTTCATGCGATCTCACAGCTCGCCAGAATGCTGTCGCAGTGGCTGGTCGATGCGGGGTTGCAACTAGGCTTTAGCGTCCGTACCCCCGAACAAGCACTGGGTTTGGCCTGGAAGGAAGCCGCTACCTTCACCAGCCTTCTGGAGGGCCGCTGCCTGACAGGGGACGAAGAATTCTCCCAACGCTATCACGCGTCGCTGAGGCAAGGTGCCCTCAGGCGAAGCCAGAAGTTGATCGACATGATCGAGTCCGCGAGGCTAGAAGAACGAAAGAAGTTCGGTGAGACGGTCTATTTGCTTCAGCCGAACATCAAGCGATCGCGAGGTGGCCTGCGCGACATCCAACTGGTCCGCTGGGTTGGCTTCGCACGCTATGGCGAAGCGGGTTTGGAGCAACTGCAGCAGCTGGGCTACCTGGAGCAGGAGGATTATCGACTGCTGCGCGATGGCTACCATTTTCTCCTCCGCCTCCGCAATCAGCTTCACTTCGATGCCCGAAAATGCCAGGATGTACTCGATCGCGCCAAACAGGTCCATCTCGCATCCTGGGCCGGCTTCACAGGGGAAGATGGTGTCCTACCGGTCGAGCAATTCATGCGGCGCTACTTCGAGCATACCAGTAGCGTCCGCTACTGCTCGGCTCACTTCGTCGCCTCGGCTCGCGTCGGCCCCTGGTGGTCCCGAACCGTCGGCCCCTGGTTCTCTGTCCCCTCGGGTCCCTACTTCCGCGTCGGACTCAAACAGATCTGGGCAACACCAGCCGGTCTGCAACGGGTCAAGGAAGACCCCGGGATGGTGATTGAGCTGATGGCGCTGGCCAATCGGATCGATCGAAGGATCGATCACGAGACGTGGCGAGCGATCCGCAAGGCGATGCTGGAACGAAAGCCCACGGTGCGCAATCGAAGGGTCGCCGAGCAATTCTTGGAACTGCTGCGCCACCCGGCTAGGCTGGGTGAGCAATTGCGGAGACTCCATGAACTGCGCGTCCTCGAGCAGATCATTCCGGCGTTTCAGCATGCCAGATGCCTGCTGCAGTTCAACGAATTCCATAAGTACACCGTCGATGCCCACTGCATCCGCGCCGTGGAGCTGTGCACGGAGTTCCTGAAGCAGACTGGGCCTTTGGCCGAGGTGTATCGAGCTGTCAAAAACAAGTCACTGCTCCATCTGGCTCTGTTGCTGCACGATATCGGAAAAGGCTACTCCGAAGACCACTCCGAGGTAGGCAAGCGGATCGCGCAGCAAACGGCAGAAGACCTGGGGCTTTCTGAAGATGAAACCCAGTTGCTGGTCTTCCTGGTACACAAGCACCTGGTGATGACCCACACCGCCTTCCGTTACGATCTCTCCCAGATCGAAACCATCCTGCAATTCGCGAAGGAAGTGCAGTCGGTCGAAGCCCTCCAAATGCTCTATCTGCTCAGTGCAGCCGACATGGCCGCCGTCGGCCCCGAAGGACTCAGCGAATGGCGATTGGGACTGCTCACCCAACTCTACCACCGCACCGAGTCGCAGTTTCGCGATGAGAAACCAGACCAGCGATTCCAAAAAGAACTCGATGCACTTCGCGACCAAGTTCGACAGCGCGTCGGGCATCTGGCTCAAGAGTCGTGGTGGCGTGAGCAGATCGATGCCATTCCGGTCAATTACCTACTGAGGTGCCCGCCAGAGCAATTGGCGGAAGAACTGGGCAAGCTCCAGTCGCTCAACGAACAGCAACCTGCCCTCGCCTGGGCGAAATACAACGCTGAAAGCGGAACGGTGGAATACTCGGTGGCGATGCAAGAACCATCGACTCCCATCGGCATTTTTCATCGAATCACCGGCGCCCTCTCCAGCCAGGGACTGCAAATCCTTACTGCCGAAGTCCACACCCAACCGGGACAAATCGCCTGGGACCGCTTCGAAGTCGAAGACCTCGACTTCGAAGGCAGCCCCCCACAATCGCGGATGAATGCCGTCTGCCAAACCATCGTCCAGTCGCTCGACCCTTCCCATCCCCATCCTCCCGCCTTCCGAACGGTATGGCGAAAGGAAAGCAAGCAGAAGAGCCACTTGGTTCGCAGCCAGCCGACACTCGTTCAATTCGACAACAACAGCTCCGAACGATTCACCATCATCTCCGTCTTCGCCTACGACCGACTGGGGCTGCTCTACGCCATCGCCAAAGTCCTCTTCGACCAGGGACTCGATCTCCAGGTCGCCAAAATCAGCACCCACCTGGATCAGGTGGTCGATGTCTTTTACGTCACCGACTTCGAAGGGCGTAAAATCGAAGAACCAACCCGGCTCTATATGCTCCGACAAAAACTACTGGCCGCTAGCGAACCATCCTGAACGGCCGCCTGGGAATGACGATCCCTACGGTCGTGGCGCTGAAACGATGCAAACTACGTGACCGTTCTCTGGTTGCCTACGTGGTGGAAGCACACCGTTGGGAATCTGTCTTCAAGTGCCAGCGGCACGAAGTGGAGCTAGCCCGGGGCAACGCTCTAGGAAGATATTTCCACTTCCTTTCCCCATAAAGAAGTCGACCCGATGGCACCCTCCCTGAAGGTGCGCCACCGATCGCGAGGGAAACAGCAAAATTGCCGATCCAGACCTGTCCTGCATGGTCATGATCCCGGACCTCACTCTTCCTGAATCCATCGCCGAAATGCGGACGTTGGTTGTTGTCATGTGGTGCCCCTCCATCCTGCAATGCCGTCGGCTCATGGCCCCACAACGGCTACCCAGCCTAACCCAGCTCCAACCTCCGCCCAATCCAGCACGACAACAGGAACCGTTTTGTGGCGTTCCAAGACCGATTCCAGTCGCGGCAGTGACGCGATCGAACCCTCAGGAATCCTAAATGGATCTCTTTTTTGTAGCGAAGGCTACACTTCGAAGCATGGCTTGAATCGATGTCATGTCGGCGTCGGGGGACGATTTCGCTGAAAGGTGCAGAGACATCAACCAAAAAGTAGCTGCCGTCGACTGGCGACCGCTGCCAGGATCACCAAGCTTCCCAGCACGGCCACCAGGCCAGTTCCAAAGTCTCCTCCCAGCAGCCAGAAAGCCACCGCCGCAGCGATCGCTACCCCCTGCCCCAGCACCAGCGTCCAGATGCCAAAACGCCGAAACGCTCCAATCGGCGTTTCACCGCCACTCGGCTCATCGCTTCCCCATTCCTCGAGCAATTCCTGCGATTGCCCCCGCGCCTCATGGAGCGCCTTGCGAGCCTCCTCCAGGTGGCTCTTTGCTACCAGCACCCGAACCTTCCCAGGCACGCTCGCCTGGTAGTGCGATGTGAAGCCTCCATCCATCGCTGCCGCAATTCCGTAGGCATCCAGCAGGTTGATCAGCAGCCGACCCTGAAACTCGGAGTCCACCGTCTCCACCGCCACCAGCGGTTCGTTGGTCTCGACCATGTTCGTTCCTTCTCGCAAGCTGACTCTGTTGGACGGACCACTCTCGCAACAGGTTCTATTGTCCACCATGTTCAAATACCTGTCCACCAATCTGTTGTTTCCCGCCCATCCAGCACGACCGCATCGACGTTTGGTTTGGGTCAGTTCGCGTTCGGGTGAATCGCGCAGGGGTCAGGCCTGCATGGCCGAGACGGCCATGCAACAAGAAGACGGGAACACACACATCCGACGGGGGCTCTTTCTTCGTAGGGTGTGTGAGGCCGTCGGTGGCATGGGCGATGTTCCAAGCATAGGAACTTTAGA
>JBJSWM010001047.1:0-1378 GCA_046085865.1 Pirellulaceae bacterium | reverse complement strand
CTCATTTCCCCCAAATTGTCCACTCGAAAGCCTGGCATCGACCCCAACCACACCGGCGGTCCGCTGGCCTGGGGCGGGGGCCAGCCAACTTCGCTCCCGCCAGCCTTCAATCGATCCCCAAGCCAAGGGGCTGCCGCTGCGATCGAAGGCGGACTGGTTCGACTCGAATCGGCAATCGAATGGACAGCCTCAAACCGTAAGCTCCACCAACCCAAAAGATCTGCGTTCCGTCCCGCAATTTCTATAGGCTCCGTAAGCTGACTAGGGCCTTTTCGGCAGCATCCATCTCCTGATCGCTCTCGCCGATCGCCAAAGCAACGGAGTCCAGCTACGCCTTGGCGACGGCGTCGCGTCGACGATTGGCAGCACTCTTAGGCAGTGGTATCTTGAACGGCTTGCTGGAGGGAGTTGCTGGGTTGGCATGGACCGTCGCGGATGCCTTGGTGTTTTTGACTTGCCGAGCCCCGTTTGGCCACTCCAGCGAAAGAACCCCCAAGATGCCTCGCGATTGCGATCGACTGGGTCGACCCCTTCGCCGTCCCGTATCCCACCTCTGTTACATCCTCTTCCAAGGAGCGAACGATTCATGGCACGACCAGTGACGCTTTTTACCGGGCAATGGGCCGATCTTGGCATCGAGCAGATGGCCAGGATGACGAAGGATTTTGGATACGACGGGATTGAACTGGCGTGTTGGGGTGATCATTTCGAGGTTCAGCGAGCCCTCAAGGAGCCTGACTACTGCGCCGCCAAGCGCGACCTGCTGGCTCGCCATGGCCTGCAATGCCATGCGATCAGCGCTCACCTGGTGGGGCAGGCGATTTGCGATCCGATCGATCAGCGGCACAAGTCGATTCTTCCTGGCTATATCTGGGGCGACGGAGATCCCGCCGGGGTAACCAAGCGGGCGATTGAGGAACTGAAGGACACCGCGCGAGCGGCGAAGAAATTCGGCGTCTCGGTGGTCAACGGCTTCACGGGATCCAGCATCTGGCATTTGAATTACTCGTTCCCACCAGTGCCTCAGTCGATGATCGACGACGGCTATCGCCTGTTCGCCGAACGCTTCCACCCCATTCTCGATGTTTTCGGGGAATGCGGAGTCCGCTTTGCACTCGAAGTCCATCCGACGGAAATCGCTTTCGATCTCTACTCAGCTCAGGCGGCGCTCGACGCGATCGGGCATCGCGAAGAGTTTGGATTCAACTTCGACCCCAGCCACCTGATCTGGCAGGGGGTCGATCCAGTGGAGTTCTTGCGTGCCTTCCCAGACCGGATTTATCACGTCCACGTCAAGGACGCGACGACGAGGCTGAACGGCAAGTCGGGCATTCTCTCCAGCCACCTGAACTTCGGTGATCCTCGCCGAGGCTGGGAC
>JBJSWM010001046.1:0-2815 GCA_046085865.1 Pirellulaceae bacterium | reverse complement strand
CGGATCAACCTGCCTTCCGGCGGCGGCAGCCAGCTTGGCAGCATCCTGTCCGAGAAGTTCTTTGGTGGGTGCCCAGTGCTTGTGGTCCCCTTCGCCCACCAGGGCGAGCGCCTTGGAGGAGAGCTTTTCGATTTCCGCCGTGGAAAGACGCACTGCTCCGGCTCGTTCCATCGCCGCCATCATCGCTTCGAACACCGACTCCACGACAAAAACCTCCTTCTCGGCGATGCAGAGGAGATTGTTGTCGAACGATGCACCTTGGATGATGCAACGGGCGGCGCGATCCAGATCGGCTGTTTCGTCGACGACCACTGGGGGATTGCCTGGCCCGGCCACCACCGCGCGTTTGCCGCTGAGCAGAGCGGCCTTGGCGACCGCAGGCCCACCCGTCACGCAGATCATCGCCACCTTGCGATGAGCAAACAGCTGGTTTGCTGTCTCCAGCGTCGGCGACTCGATGACGCAGATCAAGTTATCGATTCCGATCTCCTTGAAGATCGCTTGGTTGTAACGACGCACCCCCTCGGCAGCGACCAGTCGGCCGCTGGGATGGGGATTGACCACCACGGTGTTGCCCCCCGCAATCATGCTCACCGCATTGCCGGTGATCGTCGGTAGCGAGTGGGTGACTGGGGTGATCGCTCCGATGACGCCAAACGGCGCGTGCTCAATGACCGCCAAACCATGATCGCCACTGAAGCATTCGGTCCGCAGGAACTCGACCCCGGGGGTGCGTTCCGCAAGGACCTTCAGCTTTTCGATCTTGTGTTCCAGCCGTCCAATTTTCGTCTCGTTCATCTCCATGGTGCCCAGTTCCACGGCGTCGCGTTGGGCGATATGGCGGATGATTTCGATAACCCGCTTGCGATCCTCGATCGATCGGTCACGCAACTGCTCAAAGGCAATCCGCGCCGCGCTGACTGCTTCATCGACGCTGGAGAAAATCCCGTGGCGTCCCTGAAACTGATGCAGGCTAGGGGGAGCCGATCCGACCGGCGACCGCGAGGGCTGGGATCGGACTTCCTGAAGGACCTGAGCGACCACCGATCGAATGACATCTTCCGAGATATTCATAGTGCAACCACCATGGGCTGGATGGGAGAAAAAGGATTTCAGGATTTGCGTGCCGACGGCGACGTACGGGAGTAGACTTCCGCCCGCTCCACATGGACCGTATCGACGATCCCGATCACGACGCAATCGATCGGAAGCTTGCTGGTCTCCGGGGTGAACCGTGCACTGCTTCCCTGGGTGATCAGAACCATGTCGCCAATGCCCGATCCAAGCGTATCGACGGCGATGAAGCTGCGTCCGGTGGGGGTCAGCGACCGCGCGTCCTTGGGATCGACCCGATAAGGCTCGACGATCAACAGCTTGTGCCCCTTCATCGTCTCGACCTTCTGCGTGGCGACGAGGCTTCCAGTGACTTTGGCGACAAACATGCCAGAGGGCTCCTTGACTCAGGTGAGGGCTTCGACAGTCTGCCGCGCGACGATCCGTTCTTCGTTGGTAGGCACGATCCAAAGCTGGATCGAACCTTTTCCATCATCGATGCGGCGTTCTGCATCGCGTCCGGAGGAGGAATTGTGGTTGGCGGCCGCGTCCAGGCGGATGCCGATCGATTCCAGATCGCGACAGACCGCCTCGCGGATGCCGACTCCGTTCTCACCAATCCCTCCCGTGAAGACGATGGCATCGGCACCTCCTAGCAGGAACACCATCCCACCCAGGTGGCGACGGATCTCTGCGACGTAGACCTCAAGCGCCAACCGGGCATCCTGGTTCCCCAGAGCGGCTGCCTGCTCCAGATCCCGGATGTCGCCGCTTAGGCCGCGGCTGAGCCCCAGCAGGCCACCCTGGTTGGCCAGTTGGTCCAGCACCTTTTCCAGGGGCAGACCGGTGTGCCGCACCAACAGAGGCAGCGCGAAAGGATCGAAGTCTCCGACGCGATTGTTCTGCGGAAGACCGCTTTGAGGACTCATCCCCATCGTCGTCGCTTGACTCTTCCCATCCCGCAGGGCACACAAGGAACTGGATCCTCCCAGATGACAGGAGACGACTTTGGCATCTTTCTTGCCGAGGATCGTTTCCATGCGCCATCCGATGTAGCGATGGGATGCACCGTGGAATCCCCACTTGCGAATCGGCAAAGCGTCCCGCCACTGGTGCGGGATGGCGTAGTGCCGATTGGCTTCCGGGATCGTCTGGTGGAAATCGGTCTCTAGCGCAGCCACCAGAGGAATCTCGGGGACTGTCTGAGCCAACTGCCGCATCGCTGCCAAGTAGGGAGGGTTGTGAGCCGGGGCGACCGAACTGACTTCCTCCATCGCCGCCAGCACCTTTTCGTCGATGCGAAAGACGCCCTGCAACCGACCTCCATGGACCGCCTTGAATCCGATCGCCGAAAGTTCACCGGCATCTTTCAGACAACCCGACACCGGATCGGTCAGTTGGCCCACGCAGGCCCGTACCGCCTCGCCGTGATGCGGGATCGGAAGCTCCATCTCATTTCGCTTCGATCCAATCTCAACAAAACACCGGCTCATCGGCGCCCCGATCCGCTCCACGCCACCCCGCGCCAGCTGGGTTTCGGAAGGCATATCGTAGAGTCGATATTTGAAGCTGGTCGATCCGAGATTCGCAACGAGCACCTTCATGGTGGCCGCATCTCCGTCGTTACTGGTAAGGAAAAGGCTGTGGGAATCGGCCGGCCGTTCCAACGACCAGCCTGGTGCGCCTACTTGAAAAAAGCTTGAGCCAAGCCTTCTGCGGGGCGGGGAAGGATGTGACTGGAGACCAGTTCACCCACCTGCGA
>JBJSWM010001045.1:0-1311 GCA_046085865.1 Pirellulaceae bacterium | reverse complement strand
TGAGCGAACGGCCCCATCCTTCGAATGATTCACGAGCCTTCAATAGACTAAGCCCAACCAATCGCTCACCCACACCGCACCACACCTCAACCTGCCGAAACCCCCGCCAAACCCACTCGCCTAACGAACATAATAAACATTATCGGACGCAAAAGCGGCGGGGTTTTGATTTGTTTGCCCGGAGTCCTTCCGCTAGTTCGTATACGCAAGCGAAGGGCTTAGTCTATTGAAGGCTCGTGAATCATTCGAAGGATGGGGCCGTTCGCTCACGCGTGCTCTGCCAGCCGGCACTCATGACCTTGGGGGGGGCAAGCTGCAGGCCCTACAAGCTCTGCAGTGCAGGCATGTCTTTCAGGGCCATCCAAGACACTCCATTTGCTGGGAGGGCTTGCTCGGTTTTTACCCGACGAAGCCCCGGGTAGCGATCTAGCCGATCGCCGTGATTTCACCTGAGAAGATAACTTTTCTTCTCGTCATGGCCCCCTGCTCCACTTTCCGCCGTCCCGAGTCCTATGAGATCCGATCACTGCTCAATCTCCCCAAAAAGATTTGACGGCTGGAACTATGAAGATGGGCTTTCGTCAGCCTAACGTCCGACTCCTTCATCCCACGTAGCGGATCTCAGTGGAACTGTCCTGCCTTTCTTGGATATGGAATTTCTGGGCTCGTGAGTTAGCGTAACTCAAAAGAGCCATTTTATGAAAGAATCGAACGAGCGAAGACGGCGGCACTTTTCCGACGACCAGAAGGCAGCAATCGTTCGGCGGCACTTGGGCGATCAAGTGCCTGTCAGCGACCTGGCGGACGAGTTCAAGATTTCAACCCAGTCAGATCTATCTCTGGGTCAAACAGGTTCTCGACCAGGCAGATCGGGCATTCCGCCCAGCCAATAGTCAGCGAGGACGGCCCACCCGCGATCCCAAAGACAAAAAGATTGTTGTCCTGGAGGCCAGGGTCGCCCAAAAACAGGCGAAACTCGTCCAAAAGAACGAGGTGATCGCTGAGCTGATGGAGGAAAACGTCCGTTCTAAAAAATCCGCTGGGGAACTCCTAAAGGATGTTGGGTTCCCCACGACACCCGCGATCAAGTCGTCGACTTCGTACAGCACTGGATCGAACGCACTGACCTACCTGCCAAAAGGCTGCTCCATTGGCCGGGGCTTTCCACCAGCAAGTTCCACCAGTGGAAAGATCGCTATGGGAAGTCCAACGAACACAATGGTAAGGTCCCTCGCGACTGGTGGCTGGAGGATTGGGAAAGCAGGCGATTCTCGATTACCATGACCGCCATCCACTGGAAGGTTACCGAAG
>JBJSWM010001044.1:0-2259 GCA_046085865.1 Pirellulaceae bacterium | reverse complement strand
ACTCGTTCGTTCCGCTCGGTCTTGCCGCGCACCGATTGTCCGGCTTTCACTTGCAGCCGGCTGCGCGGAGAACAGACCAAGCATTGGTGGTCCGAATCGCAGAGCAGATCGACTGTAAATTCCTGACCGCAGACCCGTTCCTGATACAAATAGGTCGGAAACTTTTCGGTGTAGAACTTCCAGTCCTTTTCCGAGTCGATGAAGACTAGCCCATCCGATCCACTCGAAAGATTCCGTTTTCCGATCACCGGCACACCGGGCCAGGGTCCACTGGAGTCGTAGGCTTTGGGGGTGCGGATCCCCAGTTCGGAGACTAGCTGGGACATCCGAGGTTTATCGTTGGCGAGCCGAATGGTTTCGGGCGCCGCCAGCATGGTTTTGACCCCCTGCTGGCGCAACTGTCCCGTCATGTTCGAAACGACTTCGATCTCCTTCGAGTAGACAGGAAAGAGAATCTGCGCCTGAAAGCTCTTGCAGGCATCCAGCAGCCCCTGGGGATAGCCTGGGTCGCTGGCTCGAGGCAACAAGCCATGACGATCGGCCATGCGAAGGCCCACTGCGTCAGGATCGCAATCGACCGCCAGGATCTCCACCGAGATCTCGGACTGATTTCTCAATGCCTTGATGAGGCTTACGGCCGAAGCCGTTCCAGCGCTGGTCACCGCCACTCGAACTGCGTCCATCGGATCCGCCTTAGTCGCCTCGACCTGATTCCAAAATACCTACCACTTTACGCGCATGATCTGGTCCAGCGATGCAGGTCGCCTTTCCTTCGATGCAGTCAAAATAGTGATCCACTTCGACCTTCAGTGGCTCCTTCCACGAAAATGCCGGAAAGAGAATGTCCCCAGTACGGTGGACGAACTGCGGCATCGGGTTGTCGTAATCCATCGACTCACCAAGCACGGCCTTGCGGTCGATTCCCTTGTCGTAGATCGCGATTTTCTCGTCGGCTACATCATCGTAGACCACCATCTTTTTGCTTCCTACCACCGTCAGCTTTCGGACTTTCTGAGGGTCCAGCCAGCTGACGTGGATGTGCGCGAGGACTTTGTTCGGGTATTCCAAATTCATGAATACCACGTCGTCGATCTTTTCCTGTACGAAATCCATACCGCTTCTCGTGACCCGCAGCGGCTCTGGATCTCCCAAAAGGAACTGAATGATGCTGATGTCATGCGGCGCTAAGTTCCAAAGGGCATCGACATCGCTGCGAATCCGACCGAGATTCAGTCGCTGGCTATAGATGTATCGGATTTCACCCAACAACCCTCGATCGATGCAATCCTTCAGGTAGCGAACAGCGGAATTGAAAAGAAAGGTATGTCCTACCATCGCTAGCTTGCCTACCTCTTTCGACAGCTCAGCGATCTGGTCGATCTCCTGAACCGAAGTCGCCATCGGTTTTTCCACCAGAACATGCTTGCCGCTCTGGAGCGCTTTGCAGACCAAGTCGAAATGGGTGGCCACCGGAGTCGATACCACCACCGCGTCGATCGACTTGTCGGAGATGATCGCATCGGCGTCGTCGGAAAGATGAATGGAAGGGTACAGACCACGGACGAAATCCCGCCGCTCCTGTGACAGATCCACCACGGCTGCCACCTCGCATCGGGGGGAGGTAGCCAAAACACGGAGGAGATTCGGTCCCCAATAACCGACTCCAATCTGAGCGACACGTATCATGAGATGATGGTCCCAGCGAAAAGATGACTCTCTGAATTCGATCCAACTCTGACCCGATACGGCTCCTGGCTCTCCCAGGGGTCCACCGCATCGCTTCCTTCAACAACCCGTCAATCACTGCGGACGGCTCTCCCCACCCTCCCTTCCGACCGCACCATGGTCGGCTCCACCTGGATCCTTCGAGTCAGCTTGCCCATCCTCGCGCCCGAAACCCGGACGCGAAAGGGATGAAGACCCTGATACCTAGTGATGCAGGTCAGCGTTTTGCAGTCGAGCGCGACGACCACAAAGCTGTAGCTTCCTGGATTCATCTCCAGCGGGCCAAGAGGAACATTCACCTCATACAACCCCGGTCCGAATTCCATTTCTCGTCCGTCGGAATCCATCCAAGGAAAACTGACCAACGAATAGCTGGTCTCGTCCGCAATGCAAGGAATCAGATGACAACGTTCCACCCGGGAATCGAGCTCAAAAACGATTCTCAATCTCCCTGGGGAACCTTGGATGACCTGAGGCAGCCCCCCCATTTGCTTGATATCCGGGGCATCGAGGACCAGTTCCCGCACCACCATG
>JBJSWM010001043.1:0-547 GCA_046085865.1 Pirellulaceae bacterium | reverse complement strand
CTGCTGGCGTTTGATGAGATGAAGTTTGCTGCCAATGCGACAGCCAACGAAGTCCCTTGGCAGAAGCTCACTGAAGAATTTCTTGCGGTTCGATCGGCCTCGATCTGGTTGTTCGAGAATCTCCCATCCCGAGGGTGGCGTGGAAGTGGACGCGCTGCAGGATTCGACGTGGATGTTCGAATGCTCTGCGCGATGATTGGTGGCCATTTCGATCATCACTGGGAGATCCTAAAGAAGCGGCTTCAGGGGTTATAGCGATCTCACTGTAGGGCCATTTCAAGACGCAGGATTCAAGTGGCTTGGACCGTGTAGCCTGTCGTGTCCATCGCTTGGCATGGAGGTAAGCATAAAATCTCGGTGCGGTTAGTTTTTCCGTAGCCACCATCGCTAGATAGTGGAGGTGCCGTGACGGACGACCACCACAACCGTCCAATTCGCTTGCGGCAGCCAACATCGTTAGATGTTGGATAGCAAAGGACAAATCCCATCTGGATATGTTTCTCATCTTGCTTCCCTGCCGACCTAAACCACCCATCTTTGCAGGCGT
>JBJSWM010001042.1:0-683 GCA_046085865.1 Pirellulaceae bacterium | reverse complement strand
AATCGAACGGTCCAGGAACCACTTCCACCCACCTTATAGGAACCGGAAGGGGAGAAACTCGCCCCTACCTTCCTGCGACGGCCTCTTCAAGGCTCAAAGGCTCCTTCAGTCAAGTGAATAGGTTCCACTCATTGTCGGTTTGCTACGATACGGGTACTGAGAAAAGGCACTTCGGCGGTGGAAGGACTTTATGGACTCGAAGGAAACAAGGGGGCGATAGCGATGGCCGAACGTCCCTGGAGGGTTGGGGCTGTTTCCTACTTGAATACCAAGCCTCTCATTGAGGGATTGGCGGAGACGCTCATAGGGCGAGGGACGCTGGAACTGGATCTGCCCAGTCGCCTAGCAGACCGCCTGAAGGTGGCTCAGTTGGATGTGGCGCTCATCCCATCGGTTGAATTCTTCGCCAAGCCAGATTGGTTTATCTTGTCGGATGCTTGCATCGGGTGCCGGGGACCTGTTTGGAGCGTCCGAGCGCTGTTTCGCAAGCCACCACACCAAGTCCGATCATTGGCACTGGATGTCGGATCGCGTACCAGTGCAGCAATGTTGCGAGTGCTGCTCGCTGAGAGCTATGGGATCCAACCTGAATTAGAACCATTCGCGATCGACGCTCCCGTCGAGTCGACTTCAGCAGACTGCGTTCTTGTCATCGGCGATCGTGCGATGCGGCAACAGTGGGA
>JBJSWM010001041.1:0-1565 GCA_046085865.1 Pirellulaceae bacterium | reverse complement strand
CCCCGACAGGCTCTGACCCATCGACCGATCGCCTCTTGAAGCATCTTCCTGATGCAAGCGATAGGAATTTCATAAGAAAAAAGGGGGGCCAGATCAATCCGAATCGGGATTTGCAAAAGGAATGAGTTCATAAAAAAGGTCTATCCGGCAATTCTTTGGGGCGTGTCCATCGTCCGACCGGAGGAGGCGGGATGGAGTCATTCGGCCAAGGGCTACGGCTCCACGGCGTGCGTTGGATCTCACCCTCCCCTTGGAAAGCAGGGCGTGCGTTGGATCTCACCCTCCCAAGGGGAGGGTGAAAAGACCGATACCACCTTCCGCTTCGGAGGGTGATTGGGTGCTGTGGCCACCGGCAATTCATGAGTCGCGGTAGTGAAGCGATCGCAACCCACGCAGATCCTAGATGGACCAAAAAAAAGCACCGCGGAAAACCGCGGTGCTTCGATTTAGGTCAAGATGCGTCGGAAAAGTCTGGAAGGTCAGTCCAAAACATCGGCCGGAATGATTTCCGTTCCGTTTCGGGTTCCCAGTGCTCCCCAGACACCATAGGGGCTCTTTCCAACGACCCCATTTTGGCTCTCAAAATTCGGCGCCGGTCTGTTCACTGGATTGCCAGCATCGATCGTGTTGGAGATGAACTTGACGGCGTTGTCCCCCATCACCACATGGACTCCACCTGGATGGAAGCTGGAGGCACTGTAGATGCCCCAATCCCAGTCGTTGTCATAGAAAGTGCAGGAAGGGGAGTTCGGAGGCAGCACGGTGGTGATGCCGGAGAACTGACCTCGACCATCCGCCCACCGACCACCACGACGGCGATTGTCCGCCTTCGTGATGATGATCGAAGGGTTGCGATACATCCCCATCACCATTTCTTGCTTGCACAGTTGCGGATTGTTCTTGATCTGATCGCTCAAGTAGATCGTGTTCCCCTGAACGCGAGGTTCGCCTGTGTCGGTCCCCATTTCCGCCATCAAGATGGTATTGCTAAGACCATCGGTGGCATCGCGGAGGGATCGGTTGTAGCGAGCCTGGAACATGCCGCGATTGGCGTTGGTGCTCCAGTTCCAGTGATTTCCTTCTACCGTATCGCCGAAGCTGAAGCCGTAGTTGGTTCGGCGCTGGTTCATCACATCCTGTGTCGCATAACGTCCAGGGTCTGAAGGGCATCGCAGCGTGGGAACTTCGGTGCGCCAGGGAGTGTAGCTACCTCCAAAGGTGGTCCAAGGTGCTGGGCCACCGGGAACGATGCGCCCTGGATACCAGCCGCCCACTTGCGGAAATCCATTCATGATCAGATTGAACAGCGGCTGTTGCTCCATGTAGGGAAGCAGCGCAACGGCCGGCGAAATGTTTTCCACGTTGGAAGTATCCCAGTTACCCGAAGTACCTCCAATGCCGGTGGGAATCAGCTTGTAGGTCGATTCGTAGTTGAGAATCGCCAGCCCCAGCTGTCGCATGTTATTGGAGCAGCTCATTCGCCGAGCTGCTTCGCGAGCCTGCTGCACCGCGGGCAGCAACAGCCCTACTAAGACACCGATGATGGCGATCACCACCAGCAGTTC
>JBJSWM010001040.1:0-6827 GCA_046085865.1 Pirellulaceae bacterium | reverse complement strand
AAACCCTGGAAAATACTGCGTAGAAACGCAAACAGGCCGACGTTTTGAGGCGTCGGCCTGTTGGTATAACCGGAGGGTCAAACTGAGTTCGTTTTCCCTTATTCAGTTGCGGGAGCCGGATTCGAACCGACGACCTCGAGGTTATGAGCCTCGCGAGCTACCGGGCTGCTCCATCCCGCGAGGCTAATCTTAACGACAGCTCGCCCCGCGTCCAGCCCTGTTGCCGCTTTTTCCGACCGCTCGGCTAGTCGCCCCCCACCCGTGCCACCAACCGCCCGTCAGGAAAACCGCTACCACCCACAAAGTCTGCTACTGCTCCCCCCAGGGCGCTTCCGGCGGCTCAGCGGAAATCGTAGATCGGCAAATGCCGGTAATAGACCTCCAAGCAATAAATGGCAAAGCAGGTGCTGTAAAGCCGCCCTCCGGAAACCCCCCAAGGATCCCCCTTCGGATCCCAGCTTCCCGCCTCTTTTTCTCCCTCGGCCCCCTTCACCTGCGCCGCCGGGAGAGCCTCCCGCATCACGTTGTTCCATTCCGTCCAGGCATCCCCACCGGCATGATGCAGCGCCTGCGTCGCGTAGTACCAATAGTAGTAGTTGGGACTCTCGCGATCCTTCCCGCTGAAATCGACTTTCCGCATCAGAATCGCGCTGATCCCCTGCTGCAGTCGGGGATCATCCTGAGCCCACCCCAGGTACTCTCGACACAACAGCCCTTCGGCCGTCATCGACAACTTGGGGTCTTCCCTGGCGACATACCGATATAGCGCCCCATCGGCTACCTGCACTTCATTGAGAAACTTGGTCACCCGCTCCATCACTTCGCTGTCGATCGTCAACCCCGCCATCTGCCCGCTGATGAGCGCCATGACATACCACCCAGTCACCGACAGATCCGAATCCTCGCGCGGATAATACCTCCAACCACCTTGCGGCGACTGCGCATAGATCGCGTAATCGATCGCGCGCTGCGCTGGCTCCCGAAGCGCCGGATCTTTGCTCATCGCCAACAATTCGCACAGCACGATCGTGCACTGAGCTTGCGCATAGGCACGCTGGCGGTCTGGACTCTTCGCTGCAAAGAATCCATCATCGCTTTGCAGCTTGAGCAGATACCGCAGCCCTTCGTCAACATCTTCCTTGTACTGGCCCTCCTGGTGCGTGTTGCCCGCTCCTGCAAATGCCAGCAGCGCCATCGCGGTCGCAGCGGCGATATTCTCGTTGACCCCGCCATCCTCATACGGGCCACGGAGACTCCACGATCCGTCGCTTCGCTGCTGCTTGACCAGCCAGCTCAACCCTCTTCCCACCGCCGCTTCGGTCGCCTGCGTCCCACCATACGACTCCAGCAACGCCGATCGCATCTGACCAGCACGCCCTGCAAAGCCCATCGAGATCGCCTTGAGTCCCGCGAGGCTTGCCGTCGCATCGACCGGCAGATCCATCTTGGGTAGCGCGATCGATTCCATCAGCCCCGTCTCCAGCGGAACTTCCAGTGGCTGTGCATCAGCCACCTGCGCCTCAAACTGCTCCAGCTGGTCTCCCATGTCTGGCGACAGCTCAAACTGCCCGCCATCGGAGTCGCCACCCGCAAGGGATCCAACAATCTGCAACGCCGAATCGATCACCTGCTGCACGGGAAAGAGCAGCAAGACCAGCAGCACCGCCAGGTGGACGATCAGACTAAGCAGCCAGGCAGGCATTTGCAGCCACCGTCGTTGGGCTATTGCAGAGTCTTCGCCACCTAAAATTTCTTCTTGCGGAGAAAGACGGATCGGAGGGACCAGAGGTGGCGGAGTCATCGCCGACCGACGGGTTACCGACCGACCTGCACCGGGTTTCGCGGAGAGCGGCGCGTGGATGGGTGGCGGATCGGGCCGCCACTTGTCTTCTGATTTTCCCTTCCGTTCGCCTGCCATGGTTCATCCCACCCCGATGGCCCGCCATCGTCGTTCCGCTTCTTCCCTGCCGCTCCCCAGTCGCGCCACTTTCCGCGCGACTGGCCGACGACCACCTTATCGTAGGGGCTGGGAGACAGCGTGAGAAGATCGGCAGGGGCTCGGTGAGGATTTGCCCGATATCTTCCTCTCGCTTTGCAGGAATCAGCGGCTCATTCCATCACTTGCTGGCAAGATCTGGCTGGCACGAACGGTCTGGCCATTACAATCAGGTCTCGGTCGGCTGGGGATCGAACGGACCTTCCGGCCACGATTTGGAGTTCCTCTGCTGGAATGGCTGTCCCATGCATCCCCTGGAACAGAAACTACTCGCCGCTTGGCCTCGCGACCGATGGGAAAACATGACGGTCGCGGTGGCGACCAGCGGTGGTCCCGACAGCATGGCGCTCGCCACGTCGCTCGATCGTCTCCGGCCCTCGACCACTCATCTTGTGATCGTTCACGTCCATCATGGCCTCCGCGGCGAGGAAGCCGACGACGATGCGCGCAGTGTTGTCCGATGGGGGATCGATCATGGCCATCGCTGCTGTGTGGGTGGGCGATGCAGTGTCGAGTTGCAGCGAGAGCTGACTGAGTCGGGCGCCCAGTGGATCGAAGATCGGTCGCCGCTGGCAGAGGTTCCGGCATCCGATGAAGATGGGCTGCGAAAGCTGCGGTACCGGTTGCTGGAGTCGGCGGCGCGATGCTCTGGCGCCCGCTACATCTCGCTCGGCCACACCGCAGACGACCAAGCGGAAACGGTGCTGTATCATCTGCTGCGCGGCACGGGGATTCGAGGGCTGGCCGGAATTCCCTCCTTTCGCGAACTCCACCCCGACTCGCCACTAGTCCTGGTGCGACCGCTGCTGGACTGCTGGCGCAGGGAGGTGATCGAGTACTTGGATTCGCTTGGGGTGCCCTACCGAGTCGACTCCTCGAATGCGCAAGTTCACTACCGCCGCAATTGGATTCGCGGCGAATTGATGCCGCTGCTGGACGCGTTGCCATGGCCTGTGCGCCAGCATCTGGTGCAAGTGGCGGAACAGTCGCGGGAGATCAGCGATTGGCTTTCGGAAGAAGGCGTTTGGGTCGCACCGTACTGCGGGTCGAAGGAGCTGCAGGTACGCATCCCGTTGCAGGCAATCACCCCGCTTCCCTGGCCGGTGGTGCAAGCCGGACTGCGGAGGCTGTGGATCGAGCGAAGCTGGCCTCTGGGGCCGATGGGTTATCGATCCTGGATGGCGCTGAAGAGTTGGATCGAATCGCACTCGGACTCGGACGCTCACTCGTTTTCTCCCCCGACGATTCATCTTCCCGGTGGAGTCCATGCAAGCCACCATGGGGGGGAGATCGTGCTGGAGGTGCGGCTGCCTGAATCGAACTGAGCGGGCTCTTTGCCTGAGCCATGATCAGGTTGGTGGATGGCTGGGAACGAAGAACCGGGCAGCTTTCTCCGTGAAGTGCGAGGCGTTGAACGGGATGGTGCCGGGCGGGGTTGCCGTTTCCCATTCCACCGGCCAGCCTTCCAACTATCATGGAGACCGGATCGATCGCTGGATCGATGATTTTTCCATGCAAAGGCAGGCTTGATGGCGACAGAGGCAACCAGCAACCAACCGAGATGGACTCGATGGATCGGGCCGCTGGCGATGGTCCATTTTTCCCTGATCGCCCTCGCTCTGTGGGCGAACCTTTCCCCCTCGGCACTTCAGTCGCAGATGCTGAAGTGGTGCGCACCGTATCTGAGAACGGCCAACTGGGAATTGGGACAGGTGCCGTTGGAGTTGACGCAGGGGAATGAGCTAGAGGGGCCATTTCGAGTCGAGGTGCTGACGGCCGATTCGCCGGCTGGGGAGTGGTCTGAGTACCCGTGGGGCACGTTGAACCTTCAGCGTCCTATGCGGGACCGATTCGCCAAGCAATTCGCCTTCCTTGGGATCCAGCAGGAGGAGGCAGCCTTCGCGCTAGCCAGTTCGCTGGCGCAAGCCTATCCCCAGCGTTTTCCCGCTTTGAAATCGCTGCGCGTGCTGCGTCTGCCGACCGAGACACGCGAGGAGTGGGTTTATCGCCAGGAAGGGCTGGAGGCAACGGCCCCTGAAGTCTGCTTTGAGGCGGATGCTGTGCGACTTGGTCCCGATGAGATCAGCTGGGTCCCGCGACAGGAGTCGCGCCGAAGTTCCCGCAGTCTGCAAAAGCCATCTCCCTGATTTCTCTGGATCCTTCACGATGACGCAACTGGCTCGCTACTTTCCCATTCCCACTTTCGCCGGATGCAACGCTTTCTGGACGCCGACAGTACCCTGCCGAATGGCATCCACGGCACGTGTCGCCCTTTCCTTGGCCGCTTTGGTTTGGTCGCTTCAGTGGCTTTTTCAAGGCCCGAGATGGCTGGCCGATGGGGCGCCTTTGGAGCTGGCGACGGTAAGTCAACTGCTGGGCTTCGAATCGACGATGTCCTGGACCGATTCGGTCGCTGCCATGCGGCCCAGCTTGCTTGTCGCACTCACCAGCCCTACCGCCATCACCGCCTACGCGGTTGCAAGTGCCGTCGGTTGCCTGCTGGTGTTGCTGGGAATTGGGGGTCGAGCCATCGTGGCGGTGACGTGGGTGATGCTGCTAGGGTGGAGTCACCGCGTGGCGGGATTGACTGGTCCAGGGGAAGACTTGCTGGTGGGGCTGTTTCCCTATTTGCTGCTGGATCCAGGGAAGATCGATTCGTCATGGCGTCCGGCCTTCAGCGACCATGGGAGTCGCTGGAGTTCAGGGCTCGCCGTGCGATGCCTGCAAGTCCATCTGGCGCTTTGGATGGTGACGGCCGCTCTTTCCCATGCATCTGGACTGGTCTGGTGGCAGGGAGAATCGGTCTGGTGGATGGCATCGGCGGGTCGAGCGATCGGCATCGATGCTCCCTCGCTTTTGTCTCGCACCTACCTCGGGAATTTCCTGTCGCACCTGTGGTGGCTAAGCCTCCTGGTGGCCTGCATCGGTTGGATGCTGCCAAAGATCCGGGGCTGGTCGTGGATCGGATGGCTGACGTATGGCGCGGGCCTGGGGCTCTTTGCGGGAGACTGGTTCTATGGACTGGTGGCGTGGGTCACCAGTGTCCTGATCAGCCCCTGGATGGTGGTAGAGGAGCAGAAAGACGCCTGAGCGAAGATGCGGTGAGCGTAGGTGGTAGATACAGGGCGTGCCCTACGTTCAGCGGACGGGTCCCTGCGGCGGCTTTCGCAGAGGATTTTCTGGTGGACTGGCCTGCTTCCGCTGGCGTTCCTTCAGAAATTCCTGAAGCGACAAGGCATGCGTTTTGAGTTCCATTGGAGGATCGGACGGATCTTCCCCTTCTCCTTCTCCCTGTCCCGCACCGGCACCACCGTTCTGCCCTTCGGCATCGCCACCTGAGGGGCCGCCGCCGCCACTTGCAGGAGGTGGTGTGCCACCACTCTGTTGGTTCAGTTTATTGATGACGATAAGAATATCGATCGGGCTGACATCGCCATCGCCGTTGACATCCAGATAATCGCCAGCCGCTTGGCCGTCATCCGAGTCGGGTGCTGGGCCCAGGGGATGCGGTCCGAATCGATTGATGTGGTTGATGATTCGAAGCGGATCGCGAGGCGACAAGACGCCATCGCCATCGACATCCATTGGGTTGGATGCATTGCGCCAGGGAGTCTGGTTCTCGAGGACGCGCAGACGGAAGTCCTGGGAAAATTGTTTTCCGGTTGTCTGGCTGGTGGCTGTGATTCGGATCGGCAGTTCAGCGTCCTGGCTGCGGTCGATGAAGATACCACGTCGTAGCTTGAGCAACCCTTGCTCGATTTCCATCCGGGGTTCGGAAACCGTCAGATCGAACTTTTCGCTCCGATCCGGGTCGATGACAGCCACCTGCGCGATGCGGTAGCCTCGCACCAATTCCACCACAAACCCCTTGTCGAGCGTGATGCCCCGTGTGGGATCGTCTCGATCGGTCACCTGAAGATCGACTCGCGTAGAGACTTGGTATCCGAAGCCACCACGATCGATCGCAGTGATCATCAGTGGCACCTCTGCCTGCGATTCGAAGTCCAATGCGACTCCTGGTGCCAGTTGCAGTTTCCCATCGCGTACCTGGAACCGATCATCCGAAAGGTACCAGCGAAACACCTCGTCGCGGTCGGGATCCTCGACTTGAAGATCACCGATGATCGCACCGGGCAGATCCTCCAAGACCAACCTACTGCTCAAGTGAATCGCCACCGGTTTTTCGTTGGCATCCTCGATGGTGACTTGGGCCGACGCTCGAATCGGTTCGCTTTCGCTTTGGTCCAACCGCGTCGCCACCAGTGGCATCACGAAACTCGCCTGCGATTCGTAGTCAAAAACCGCTTCGGCCGCAGCAAAGATCTTCCCTTGCTGGATCACAAACCGCGTATCGGTGGTGGTGATGCGGTAGGTGGCGTTGGCTTCCGAATCTTCCACCCAGACGGTGCCCAGCTGGGTGCCTGCCTCCACCGTCTCGGCGATGGCAGGGATCGACCACTGCAGCGACGGGGGCAATGACTGCGCCATCACATCGATCGACAAAGGCGGGGACCACTGCACCCCATCGTAGGCTCGCAGTTCCCACGAATCGCTACCTCGAAATGTCTCGGGTGCCGTGTAAGCCCATCCGCCATCGGCGGTCGGCTCCAGTTGCCCCTGCAGCGGCATTCTGGTGACCTGCCAGAGTAGCGGATCGTCATCGCGATCGCTCCAAGCCGCCTCCAGATCCTCACTGGTCCAAACCGCGACTTCGCCCGGCAGCACCGATCTCTGCAACTGGGTTTGGTCACCAACTGGCACTGCATTGGCAGCCCATCGCTGCAATCCCATCGCCGCTTTGGCCGTTGATCCTTCAGCCACCTTGACCGCA
>JBJSWM010001039.1:0-1256 GCA_046085865.1 Pirellulaceae bacterium | reverse complement strand
TCGTCGGACTGCGGAGAAATTCGCAGGTGCGTCTGCTACGCCGACCGCAGAAGACCGATTTCGGGAGCGACCATGTCAGGTCCAGCAATGAATGGCGGTGACACTTTGGGCCCAGAAGAGGAAGAGATCTCTCGGGCTCATCAATTCTTGATTCGGACGGCCGAGCTTCTTCATCGCTATGGAACGCCGTCGCATCGGTTAGAACGCGTGATGACCTATCTCTCGCAGAAGATGGGGATCGAAGGGGTTTTTCTTTATACCCCGACGGCTCTGGTGGTCTCCCTGGGGGCTGGGAAGCGCGAGCGAACGTACATGAGGCGGATTGAATCGGGGAGTGTGGATGTCGACAAGCTGATTCGCTTTGATGGGGTGCTGGATTCGATCAGTGATGGCAAGACCACGGTACCTGAGGCGCTGGCGCAGATGGAGTCAATCGCCGCTTCGCCGCCTCCCTTCGGATTTGGCTTGACGTTGATGTCCGTGGGGTTGGCTTGCGCCGTCGTGGCGGTACTATTTTCCGGCGCGCCGCTGGAGATTCTGTTGGCGGCATGCATTGGGATGGGGTTGATCGTCATTGAATGGTGGCTGGGGAAATGGAAGTACGAAACAGGGCTATTGTTCCCTGTTGCCGGATTCGTAGCCGCGGCCGGAAGCCTCGCGTTTGCTCATTGGGTCCATCCGATCGACGACCGCATTGTGACCTTGGCGGCGCTCATTGTGCTGCTGCCAGGTTTCCCGCTGACCATTGCGTTGACAGAGCTTGCGATGGGGCATTTGTCGGCGGGGGTGGCGCGACTGGCAGGCGCTTTAGTGACGCTGCTGACGTTGTTTCTTGGGGTCGCGATCGCATGGCGTATTGCAGAATCGTGGCGCAGTCTGCCGGAGGAGCGGCTGATGCTGCCTTGGTACGCTTCCTGGGTGGCGGGAGCCGTAGCACCGATCCTTTTTTCGATCCTGTTTCGTGCTAGGTTCGCTCAGTGGCCGGTGATCATCTTCGTCAGTTTTGCCGGATTCGCCGTCTCGCGTCTGGCCACTGCTTCGATGGGAGTCGAAGTGGGATCATTTCTGGGTGCTCTTGCGGTTGGCTGTGGCAGCAATCTCTATGCACGGCTTTGCAATCGACCGGCGATGGTGCCACTCGCGCCTGGGATGATCATTCTGGTTCCAGGTTCGTTGGGTTATCGATCTTTATCTGCGCTTCTGGATCAGCAGACTCTTCAGGGTGTTGAGTATGCATTCGGCACCATGATTGTCGC
>JBJSWM010001038.1:0-3312 GCA_046085865.1 Pirellulaceae bacterium | reverse complement strand
GCGAAAATGGCGCTAAGCAGATTCGGTGCGTGCACTGCGGGCCACGTCTGTTTAGGAATTCGACGCATCGCCCGCAACGCTGCCAGTCGTTCCTTAGGCAGCTCCACGAGCGGGACTAATTTCTGGAATGTCTCTTCCTCTCGGCCGCGCACGCTGGCTAGGCCATCCATCGCGGCGCGACGGACCAAGCCCTCAATACCGCCTCCCTCCAGCTCAAACTCCCTCGTTCGCTCGGGAGCCGGTTGGTCTTTCAACTCATAAACCACCTGCCGAGTTTCATCGAGCACCTGGAGGGTGAAACCTTTCAAGCGGTTTGCAAACCCTTCGCCCCGGTTGAAGATCGCAATCTTTTCAATGGGCACAGACTCTCCCAAATCGACTTCCCACCACGGCCGGTCGCTCTCTTCCGCGCAGTGAGTCTGCCCCCCCTGGCCATAGATCTCGCTGGTGTTGCCATCGATCCCCCGCGACGCTTCGCCGCCATGGGAAGTGTTGAGCTGGCTGGCCCTTCCACTGCGCGCCACATTTCTGCCGTCGGAGTAGACTTCGACTTCCGCAAGAGTCAGCGTCCCCTTGCGAGGTAGTTCCACCCGGACGAATCGGCCCATCGCCCCGTCCCCTTTAGCCACCTGCCCTCGCATCGACTCCGGCAGTCCCTGAAGCAGCGGTGTGACCAGATCGTAAAGTTGCGACCGATGCGATCCATCGCTGATCAGTGGCATGGCGCGGATCAGATCGCGGAGATGCTGCGGTTTTTTGGTTGCCAGATCCCATGCTTTCTGGACCCCTTGATCGACCGCCACCAGCCCCAGCCACCCCGACTGACGAATCACTGGCGAAGCGGCTTCGGTCGCCATCTTTTGAAGTTCCGTTCGCACCTCACCTAGCCCTTCTCGCCGTCCTGCGAGCAGTCGCACTAGGTCGTAGATGACCGATTCATCCGCATTAGTCTGGCGATCCAGCTGCTGCAGATTGGTGATCATCTGGCTGGTGACGCTTTTTCCATTGGCTGCAGCCAGACGTTGGATCGCCTCGGTGCGCACACCATCCTGAACTCCTGGGCGCAGCATCAATTCCTCGAACACCGCCACCGACGGTTCCATCGTCAGCAGCTTTTCAGTGCTCAACTGCTGGAGATAAAACCGACGCCCCGCGTCGGTGGTCATCTTCAGTGGCAGATTGGAATCAAGAGCTGACTTCCAGCGAGGCATCAGGACTCGATCGGTCTCTTTGAGAACATAGTCGAGGTAAGGATCGACCTCCTTTTGTCTTGCGATGACCGACACCTCGATCGCTTCGGGCTGCTCCAGATAGCTGGCCGCTCGCACCGCTTCCAATCGAACCAGCCCGTGATCATCGGTCGCTGCCTTTAGCAGTCGACTGAGGACATCAGGAACGCGATCTCGCCAAGCCCAAAGGACGGTGACTGCAGCGGCCCGAGCCCTGGGTTCTGGGGAATTCAGTACCTGATCCAGCAATGGCAGATCGATCTGGTCATGCTGCTGGTGCATCCAGAGTGCCTCCAGTCGATGATGCTCATAGTTTGGATCGTTTCGATCCAGTCCCTTCCACCATCGCGCGACCCCTTCAAGCACCTTGGTGGAATCACGGCCGGTCATCTCCAGCTTCGCCAGGTATCGCGTCCTATTGACTGGGGATTCCAGCTGGGAGCACAGCTGTTCGATCGATAGCTTGTCCATCGAAGGCATCTTGGCCAAAGGGCGTCCTTCGTATGTCACCCGGTAGACACGGCCATGCACCTGATCGCGACTGGGATCGCGGAGATTGTGCTGCATGTGACCGATGATGGGGTTCTGCCAATCGACAAAATACATCGCTCCATCCGGCCCCATCTCGATATCCGCAGGCCGGAAATTCGGGTCGGAAGAGCTCAAAATCGGATCCTTTTCCTCCGCTGTCAAACTGGATCCCTGCAGCTTGACCTGATAGCGCAATATCCCCTGAAATCCGATCACGTTAAGCACCAGCAGATCATCTTGCATCGATTCCGGAAAATGATCGCTAGAGAGAATCTCTGTCCCGGAACAAGGTCGAGTCCGCTGTTGGTAGACGGTGGGGGCCCCTCCATGCTTCTCTGGAAAAGGAAGGTAGGTACTAAAGACTTTGCCGTGATAGGGGACCGCACCAGTGCCGTCGTGCGCGATGTCCTGCCCCCAGCGATCGAACACGTGACCATGAGGATTGGCGAAGCCATAGGAGGTGTAGATGTCGAAGTTCATCCGCTTGGGTTCGTAGCGGAAGACGGCACCGTTGGCGACGCGACGCACCGGACCCCATGGTGTTTCGGTCTGCGAATGGTGGAAGGTACCCTCCTGAAAGTACAGGGCTCCACCTGGATCAAAGGTGAAGCTGCTGGCGGTGTGGTGGGTGTCGGCAGAATCCAATCCATGAAGCACGCGCTGGCGAACGTCGGCGACGTCATCGCCATCGGTATCTTTGAGAAAGAGGAGATCGGGTGCCTGAGCCACCAGGACGCCACCGTTCCAGAACTCGAACCCCGTCGGATTGTGGATATCATCTGCGAAGGTCTTACAAACATCCGCTCGTCCATCTCCATTGGTGTCCTCGAGGATCAGCAGTTTATCGTCCATCGGCTCCTTAGGCTTCCAGTGAGGGTAGGTGCGCCAGGCAGCCACCCAGAGTCGCCCCTTGGGATCAAACGCCATCTGAACCGGATTGACCAGCTCGGGAAACTGCTCCTCCGAAGCGAACAGATTCACCTTCATCCCGGATCCGACGGTCATTTTTCCGATCGCCTCCTCGCCGGTTAGAAAGAGATGCTTCCCATCCGGCCCGCTACCTGGTTTGTTGGTGACAACTGGGATGAAGGGATCGGTTTTCGAGTCGTCGACGGTGTAGTCCTGGCGATTGGCGGACGCCCAGATCGCCGGATCCCGCAAATCGGTCATCTGCTCCAAGATCTTCATCTCGCGGCTCATCACATCCCGGTTCGACTGCCCCTCGACAAACCTCAGGTCGGCTCGGCCGCCATAGATCGAAAAGCCGTCGGTGGTGCGGTAGCGCTGGAACCAGTAGAAATCTTTTTCCAGGACGGCCGCCCGGACTTTGGCGAACGTCGACGGCAGAGGCTCCGACGCCGCCTTGGGGAACAGCGACTGGAAGATCTCCTGAGCTACCAGGCGATTGCCATGGTCGTTCAGATGAATGCCGTTGATCGTCCAGGGGGCCGGGTCGTTGGTGTACTTCTGAGCCGTGGGATGAAAGAGATCGACAAAGGGGATCTTCTCCGCAGCGGCGACCTTCTGCATCGCTTCGGTGTAGATTTCCAGG
>JBJSWM010001037.1:0-3467 GCA_046085865.1 Pirellulaceae bacterium | reverse complement strand
CGAATGGAGGGTGCAAAAATGGCCCGATGGAATCCTGGCAAGTGGCAACGGAGATGGCTTCCTTTGCAGGAGACACTTCGGCGTCTATCTGGCCATCGGTGGTTCTCTCGCCACCTCGGCACCGCCCGGCGGAAACTGCGTATCGAATTAGCCAAGACGTTCCATGAACGGATCCGCGCGCCACGTCGACCGCATCTGATGATTGAGGGACTTGAGTCGCGTCAGCTTTTGGCGGTGGCGATTTGGGATGGAGGATCTGGGAGCCAAAATTGGAGCCAGCCATCCAATTGGGTTGGCGATATCGCACCGAACTCAGGCGATCAAATTGTCTTTCCTCCAAGCGGCTCCTACACCTATTCGTTTAACGACTTGAGCGGCTTTCAAGCGGCTTCCATTTCCATTCAGGGAGATGGTTACGAAATTTTTGGCGAACCCATCGTTCTGTTGGGAGACCTGACGATCACCGGTACCAGTGGAGTTTATTCGTTGGAGACGACGCTTTCGGGTTCCGGCCTTCAGACCATTAGCGTCGTCTCCTCTCCCGGGGAGAACAACAGCTATGAAATCTTTACCAACATCGATTTGAACGGCCGGAATCTGAGGCTTGCGGCTTTCAATGAAGGCCTACTGCGTGTGACGGGCGCTATCAACGGCGATGGAAACATTTTCATCCCTGACCTTCAGGGAGGCGAGGTGAATATCTATGGGGACCATTCGTACATAGGGGACCTTACGGTCCAGTCCGGTGGGAGGCTGACGCTTGCGGGAAGCTATCCGCAGGTGACTGTTCAGGATGGCGGACTGCTAGATGTTGGAATTGAAGAGGAGTGGCCATTTGCCTCCTTCGATTCTCTTTCGCTCGCAAGCGGTTCGACCACCGTAATGAGTATCTACCCAGAGATACCATCAAGTGATCCCCGTCGGATTCTGTCCGATAGCATCTTCATCAGCGGCTCGGCGACTTTAGGCGGAAATCTGGTGATCCAAGATGGCTCAACTAGCTCGATCCAACGGTCCCAATACGCTACTTTGATCCAGCTTGGCGGCTCAGCTACCCGAACTGGAGCTTTCGACTCCATTCAGTTTCCACTCCATCCCGTTTGGGGAACGACGTTGCAACTGGTTGATGGTGTGAATGACTTGGTAGTCGAAGGAACCAATTTCTATGTGAGAAACCTCAATGATGGCGGTGAGGATTCCTTGAGGCTAGCGATTGTAGGTGCCAATGCCTTTGCTGGAGAGGACCGCATCTTCTTTGAGATTCCCCAGTCGGGGGTTCCACTGATCACTCCCTTGTCCGATCTCCCCATGATCACGGAATCGGTGCAGATCGACGGCCGCAATTTATTCGGGGGGGTACGATCCGCGATGACGGAATTGTCGGGTAGCGGCGATTCCAACCCCAACTCGACAGGGTTGTTTCTAATGGCCGACGGGTCGAAGATCCATGCCATGTCGATTGGCGGATTTCAGACCGGTATTCAACTGATGGGAGAGGGTTCAGAAATCACCGGATCGTATGTCGGCCTGACAGCGGCGGGTGATGCCCACAGCAATGCAACCGGCATTCTGGTGCTCGATGGGCGCAACAACATCATCGGATCTCCGGTGACCGGTGATCGGAATGTCATCTCCAATAACACACTTGCCGGGATCGTGATCCGAGGGGAGTACGCCGAGGGGAATGTTGTTGATGGCAACTACATTGGGACCGATCCTGACGGAGTTGCGGCGCGCCCGAATCTTGTGGGCGTCGTTGTGGAAGAAGGTGCATTGGATACCTTGATTGGTACATGGTCGGGAGCCCTAGGCAACTTCAGCAACCTCGTCAGCGGCAATACTTCCCATGGGATCCTGATCCGTGAGAGTGATACCACCCATATTCTGTCGAATTGGATCGGAGTCAATGTGAGCGGCGTTATGCCACTCGGGAACGGCGGGGTGGGGATTCAGGCGGAATCCAATTCGTCGGAAATATCTATTTTCCAGAATGTGGTGTCGTCGAACCAAGTTGGTATTTCGTTGATGGATTCCAGCCTAGTTCAAGTACGAGGTAATCGAGTTGGATTTGGAGCTTTCGGCACCACGGGAATGGGCAACAGCGGTACGGGGATTTATTTGGAAGCGGTCAATGAATTCGCCATTGGAGGTTCCGATCCCATCGATCGGAATCTTATCGGCAGCAATGGAGGCCGTGGAGTCTGGCTGACGGGAACGTCAGCGGCAGGAGGCGTCATCGAGGGGAATTGGATCGGGATCGCCGAAGACGGTTTGACGGCGACGGGTAACGGAGGTGCCGGCATTCTGTTGAATGACGCTCCTTCGGTGAAAATCGGTGGCACGACCTCTTCCTCACGGAATGTGATTTCGGCTAACGCTCAGGGTGGCATCGTGGTCGTCGGTAGTCAGTCCACTGGGGTGACCATCGAAGGAAATCGGATCGGAACCAATGCGGCTGGAACGGACGCGTTGGGCAACAATCAATTCGGCGTCTTCGTCGGGGATGGCGATGCGATCGGGGTACCATCGACACCCGCCACCGGTGTTCTAATTGGTGGTGAGTTGACCGATTCACGCAATCTGATTTCGGGCAATCTTGGCCCTGGGGTTTGGGTTCTGGGGAGTGGCGCTAACAACAACAGCATTCTCGGGAATTACATCGGGACGAATGCTGCAGGAACGGCCTCGCTGGCTAACTACGACGGCGTTGTGGTGGAAGGGGATGCGACCGGCAACCAAATCGGAAAGGGGGATGGAGCCTATCCCGTTCCCAACGGAGATTTCGAAGCGATTCCGATTCTTGGGGCAGGGCAGTCAGGAGTCAACGTTGGTAGCAGCAAGTGGACCACCAAAGCTCCTTCTGGACCGCTTTACACCCAAGCGATTTCTGGTGTTTCTGGCTGGACCTACTCGACGGCCGAAGCCGGCGGCACACATACCGATATCGGTCTGGCCAGGGTCAATGGAGCCATGGGGCGTCCATCTAGCGGCCAGGCACTGTTCAGCAATCGATGGGGGCAGCTGATCACGAGCACGATGCCCAACAGGCTGGAAGCTGGCGTTACGGTCACGGCGACCATCGACTTTGGAACGCTTGGATCGGCGACCGACTCCGGACGCGGATCGTATTTCTACCTGGTCGCTGGGGAAGCGAATCCTGCGAATCTCAATCATTTCACTTCGGACTCGATCATTCTTTCGCAAGCAACTGCCGCGAATCCTTCATGGACTGGCTTTGTGCCGACCGTGGTGGTCCCAGTGTCGTCCTACGGCACCGTGACGCTCAGTTACACCTTCACGGAGAACGATCCTGCATTACTGAAGCCGCTGACGATCGGCATGAAGTTGGCTCACGGATCGGTCGGTGCTGGTTACTACGACGACGTGAAAGTGACCTACTCAAAGTCTAGTGGTATCGGCGCAGTGGCAGGGAACCTGATCGCTGGCAACGTCAACCACGGTGTCCG
>JBJSWM010001036.1:0-3317 GCA_046085865.1 Pirellulaceae bacterium | reverse complement strand
GTCTGTTGGTTACCCCGGACCACCCGACTCCCGTAGCCACCAAAAAGCACTCGCACGGTCTGGTTCCTGTGGCGATCTGCGGCAGTGGAATTGCAGCGGATCGATGGGATGCTTACCACGAGTTGCATGCCGAGCAGTCATCGCTTCGATGGCTGGAGGGATGGCGGATGATGGGATGTTTGATGAATCCCCGGTGGGATGGCAGTCCAACTGGATCGGTTTGAAGGTGTTGGGAAAGAATGTGCAGGGATCCAGCGCGACTGGGGTCTGGCATACAAGGGATGAGGACACGATGGGACTGATCGTTCAAAAGTTTGGTGGCACCAGCGTAGCGGATTCCGAGAAGATCCAGGCAGCGGCACGCAAGGCGATTCGCGCGCAGCGGGACGGCAATCGCGTGGTGGTCGTTGTCAGTGCCATGGGACACAACACCGACCATTTGATCGATTTGGCTCACCAGGTCAGCGACAATCCGCCGGCGCGCGAGATGGATATGCTGCTGAGCACTGGTGAGCAGGTCAGTGTGGCTTTGATGGCGATGGCGGTCCATGCGCTGGGTGCCAAGGCAGTTTCTCTGACAGGGGCTCAGATCGGCATCCACACCGATAGCTCCTATACCAAGGCCCGAATTCGGAAGATTTCCACCGAACGGATCCGGCAACTGCTGGACGAAGGGAATATCGTCATCGCCGCTGGGTTTCAGGGGATCGACGAGAATTACAACATCACGACGCTGGGGCGGGGAGGCAGCGACACGACCGCGGTGGCGTTGGCCGCGGTACTCCATGCCGATGCATGCGAGATTTTCACCGACGTCGATGGAGTCTATACGACCGATCCGCGGCAGCTACCCGAGGCGCGGCAGATGAGCCAGATCAGCTATGACGAGATGCTGGAGCTGGCCAGTCTTGGAGCGGGGGTGATGCACAATCGATCGATCGAGTTCGCCAAGAAGTTTGGTGTCCCGATCCGTGTTCGTAGCAGTTTTTCGGATGTCGAAGGGACCATGATCGTCGACCAGCCTGAAAGCGACGCGGTGGGGGTATGCGGAGCGGCGATCAGCCGCAACGAAGCACGCGTGACCGTACGACACGTACCCGATCGGCCAGGGAGCAGTTATGAACTGTTCCAGCGACTAGCGGCGCATAAGCTGAACGTCGATATGATCGTTCAAAACCTGGGGGAAGAGGGATACGCCGATCTCTCCTTCACCGTGCCTCGCGAGGAACTCAAGACGGCGCTGCAGGCGATCGAGCAGGCGCGAGCCGTGCTTGGCGATATCGACGTCACCTACGATGACGCGGTCGCCAAGATTTCCGTCGTCGGCTTGGGGATGGCGCGGCAAACCGGCGTCGCACAAAAGATGTTTCATGCCTTGGCGGCGGCAAATGTCAATATCCAGATGATCACCACCAGCGAGATCAAGATCAGTGTGCTAGTGCAGCGAGGTGAGGCTCTGGCGGCTTTACGAGCCGTGCATCAGGCATTTGAACTCCACGAGAAGCCCCCGCAGGCGAGAGTTTGGACCGGTCATGCGGTGTCCTCTGGAGCTGATGCCGATGTGGGGGAGTTGGTTGAGCGGTTGCGGGCGCTGGATATGGAGCAATTGACGCTGGAGGATATCGAACTGTCGGGAGATCAGGCTCGGGTGACGCTGGTGGGGGTTCCCGATCAGCCCGGCCTTGCCGATGCGGTCTTTCAGGCGGTTGCGGATCAGGGAGTCTTTGTCGATATGATCGTCCAGACCTGCGACGGCTATCAGGGGGATACCAGCATCAGCTTCACCGTACCAGAAGGGCAGTTGGAGCGATGCCGACAGATCGTAGAGGATCTTCCGATGCGGTTTCGCAAGATCACGACCAGCAAGCAGATCGCCAAGCTTTCGGTCAGCGGCATTGGCTTGCGAAGCCATACCAGTGTCGCGATCGGGATGTTTCGAGCCCTTGCGGAGGCAGGGATCAATGTGCAGATGATCAACACCAGCGAACTGCGTGTGAACGTCGTGGTGGAAGAAGCGGACGCTCAGCGCGGACTAGCGCAATTGCGGGCAGTTTTCTCCGAAGCGTTGATCTGACCGACCGCGCCGCCGCTGAAGCTTTACTTCGACTTTGGCAGCACTATACTGAGGTTTTTGCTTTCATCTGCCATTTGCGATCCCAAGCGAGTTGTCCATGCGGGTCAGTGTGATCGTTCCGGCGTACAATCGGGCTTCGTTTCTTCCTGCCTGCATCGAATCGATCCGAAAGTGCGGCGAACCCGATGTAGAAATCATCGTCGTCGACGATGGCTCGAAGGATAACACCCGAGAAGTCGTGGAAAGCCTTCAGCCTGGCATTCGCTACATCTTTCAAGAGAATCGGGGACTCCCTGCGGCTCGAAATACCGGGATCCGTAACAGCTCGGGGAAGTACATCTCCTATCTCGATTCGGACGACACCTGGATTCCAGGAGCGGTGCGAACCATTGCCGATCAGCTGGATCGGCATCCGGAAATCGGGATGGTCTATGCCAATGCGAGCGTCGGCAATCCTGAGGATGGATTCCAGGATTGGTTTGAGTACACGAAGCGGTCGAGCACGCCTCATGTGGAGAGCCAGCAGGTGGAGCCTGGTTTGGAAATACTGGATAGTCCATCGTTTTATCGAGCGTTGCTGAGGATCAATCTGATCTTTACCGGAGCGGTGATGATCCGCCGCGAACTGGTGTTGTCCGAAGGGATGTTTGATGAGCGATTGAAGACGGGGGAGGACTGGGAGGTATGGTTGAGGCTAATGCATCACTGCCGGTTCGCCAGAAGTCATTTGCCGATGGCGGTCTATCTGAAGCACGACGGTGCGATGACTGCCGACAGTAGCTTCATGCAGCGTTCCTGGATTGAGGCTCTTCGATTGCATCTGGAGAAGTCGACTGGTTTGCCGATTGGTCCGGAAGATCGTGCGTTGGCCGAGCGAAAGCTAACGGATTTGCTTCGGGGATTCGCATGGGATACCTTCGCGATCGGGCGGTATGCGGAGGCAAAGAAACATTTTCGTGCCTTGATGCAGCAAGAGGGTTGGAGCCTGAAGAATCAGGCGATGCTTTGCTTGATGACCTTGCCACCCTCTTGGATCGAGGGGCTTCGCAACGCAAGACGAAAGCTGCTGAGGACCGGCTGAAAGGCTTTGCGATTTGGCGATCGGCTTCGGGGAGATTTTTTCCTGCGATTCGCACAATTGTCATGTAGCCACCGCGGCCGTAGCCACCGCGGCCACGCGGTGGAGTTCTTCGTTTGGCGTCTTCTCTGAGTCATCCACCATCTGGCGATGGTGGCTACGGGG
>JBJSWM010001035.1:0-2148 GCA_046085865.1 Pirellulaceae bacterium | reverse complement strand
CTTTCCAGACGATGAATGGCATCGCTGCGGTATCCGATCCCATCCTTGTTCGGCCTCGAAAACATATCAGGAAGCCGCCCAAAAGCGTTCGCTGGAGATCCCACCACTGCTCGACACCCATGCAAAGTCGTCATGGCCTCTCTTGGCAAAGGCTCTGCCAGAAACACGATTCTAAGCGGCTCACACTCCCTGGATCACCTGACCACTGCCTCCTCTCCAGCACACCGTGCTAGCCCTTTAACCTGCCGCTAAGAAGAGAAGCCGCGTGTCACGGAAGCCCCCTCTACCGAGTGGACCACCTCCCACCCCAAATACAGCCCCAATGGGGGATGTGACGTGCCCAGTCCCAACTCTCGAATGAACTATTATTCCATAAATAATCCTCATAATCGGCAAAGCCTGATTGACTGCAAAAGAGTGCCAGCATTAGGATCCCCCTGACCTCAGTGGTGCCCGGGGGCGGGGGAATGTCGCATTCCTCGAGCAACTTCTTTCTTTATCGAGGTGATTCCTATGCGATTGTTCAGTCGTCGCTTGCCCGCCAATCCTTCTTCGGACACCCGCTGGAAGGGCCTCTTTCGTCGGAGGCGGATTCGGCAGTTGACGGTCGAGCAGTTCGAGGAGCGAAGGTTGCTGGCGGCGTCGATTTTCACCGACAAGCCGGACTACAAGCCTGGAGAAACGGCGCAAATCTCAGGCACTGGTTTTCAACTCGGCGAAATCGTCCGACTTCAAGTCACACGCACCGATGGCGTGTCCGACTTCCCTGATGGCAACTTGCCGTGGCTGGTCACCGACGGAGGAGCGGGTGATTTGGACCTCCTGCTCAATGGAAGCATCGCGACAAGTTGGTTTGTCGAAGATCAATACAGCGACGCTTCCTTGCTGTTGACTGCTGAAGGATTGGCATCCGGACTGGTAGCCACGACGGAATTTACCGACAGCGTTAGCTCAGCGACGATCGACAATACCGTCAATCCTTCGATCACCGCAGCTTCTGGGACCAGTGTAAGCATTCCCTTCAAATTCTCCTACGTGACCGGGGGATCCGGCGCCAATGCGACCACGGCGGTGAATTGGACTGTTTATTTGCGAATCGGCGGTGCTGAATATCCTATCGCAACCGGCAGCCAGTCAGGGATCACGCCAGGCGCCACCAACACCGTAGGACCCCAGAGTGTGACGGTTGCATTTGATGGGGGCACAGGGGGAGGCGTCGTGCATTTGCCCAGGAATCTGGGGAATACAAACGATCAATACGATCTGAAGGTTCAGGTCGACAAGCTGAACGGGAACAATCCAGGATCCAGGTCCGCTACGAGTACCAGCACCTGGGTCACCGTCACCCCCGAGATTGCCCCTGAGGTGATTGGCGTCAGTTCGTCTCCATCACCCAAGGCCTATGGGATTGGCCAAGTGGTTCCTATCAGTATTCAATTCAGCGAAGCAGTGGATGTGACAGGAATTCCGACATTGAATCTGGACTCCGGGCCACCGGCAGCGATTGCGTACTACGTGAGCGGTAGCGGGACGAGCAACCTATTATTCGAATACACAGTGAGTTCTGGACAGAACAGTACCGATCTCAATTACAACAGCACCGGGTCTCTGAATGCAAACGGCGGTAAAATAGCTGGTTCGAATGGCTTGAATGCCAAGTTGAATTTGCCGCCGACCGGAAGCACCAACTCGCTGGCAGGAACGTCGGATATCGTGATCGACACCGCTGGTCCGACGATCACCAGCGTGACATCGACGACCACTGATGGAGCCTACGGCGTTGGAGCGGTCATCGATGTGACGGTGAACTGGAGCGAAACCGTATTCATCGCGGGAGGGTCACCGCAAATCGCACTGAACTCAGGCGGTACGGCCGTCTATGTCGCTGGCTCTGGCAGCACCTCCACGACTTTCTCCTACACGGTCGCGGCCGGACAGAATGCAGCGGATCTGAATTATGCATCGACCAGTTCACTAACCACCAGCGGCACCATCAGGGATGCACTAGGGAACAACGCCACACCGACTCTTCCCAACGTCAATAGCGGCAATTCTCTGGGGGGAAGTAAGGCGATTGTCATCGACACCGCTGGCCCCTTGGTTGTCAGCTACTCGGTGATTTACGGCATTAATAATCTCGAGTACAAC